>DASUAK010000036.1:0-37073 GCA_035763845.1 bacterium
GGTGCGATCGACGGGGTGGCCGAGTCGCTCATCCTCAGCACCTGCAACCGCACCGAGCTGTATCTCGTCAGCCGTATCCGGCCTGATCTCTCCGCCCTGGCGCGCACGCTGGGCCGGCTCCGGTCCGTGTCCCCCGAGGAGTTCCAGCCGTACCTCCGGGTCCTGGAGGGGGACGCCGCGGCGCGTCACGCGCTGCGCGTGGCGGCGGGGCTGGAGTCGCTGATCGTGGGCGAGGCCCAGGTTCTCGGACAGGTGCGCCGCGCCTTCCGGGCGGCTAGGTCGGCGGGGACCACCGGGCCCGTTCTGAACCGGTTGATGCAGGTGGCCATCGCCTGCGGCCGCCGCGTACGCACCGAGACCGATCTCGGCCGGCGGGCGGTCTCGGTCCCGCACGCGGCCGCTGCCGCGGCGCGGCGGGTCGCAGCGCTGCCAGGGCGCCGGCTCGTCGTCGTCGGGGCGGGCGAGATCGCCGGGCTCGCGGCGAAGGTCTTCGCCCACGGCGGCGCCGAGATCGCGGCGGTCGCCAACCGGACCGTGGCGCACGCGGCCGCGCTGGCCGCGCGCTACGGCGCGGACGCCGTCGGTCTGTCCGATCTCCCGCAGGTCTTACGCGACGCGGACATCGCCGTCGTCTCGGTGTCGGCGCCCACGCCCGTAGTGTCGGCGGCGACGCTCGAGGCGTTCTCCCCCGGCCGCGTCCGGCCGCTCCTCATCCTTGACATCAGCGTGCCCCGCGGTGTGGAGCCCGTCGTCGGGACACTGCCCGGGGTGACGCTCTACGATCTCGACGGCCTCGCGCCGGGAGAGAAGGCGGCGGTCCTGCCGGTGCTGCCGGACGCCGCGCCGGAGGTCCGGCAGGCCGCGGACATCGTGGACGAGGCGCTGGAGTCGTTCGTGCGCTGGCTGGCGTCCAGGGCGGCGGTGCCCGTCATCGCGGCGCTGCATCACCGGGCGGAGCGCATCGTGGAGGCGGAGATGGCCCGCGCCGGCTCGCGCCTCAGCCGCCTCGACGAGCGCGAGCGGCGCGCGGTGCGGGGCGTGGTCGAGGGCGCGCTGCGCAAGCTGCTGCACGCGCCGTTCGTGCGCCTGCGGGCGCGCGCGGGGGACGACCGCGTGATGGATCTGGCGCGGGAGCTGTTCGATCTCGACGGGGAGGCAGGGCGGCGCGATGAGTGAGCGGGTGGCGTCCCGGTCGGAGGCGACGGTCGCCGGCAGCGCCCGGATCTTCCCGGGCGGGGTGAACAGCCCGGTCCGGGCGTTCCAGGCCGTGGGCGGCCGCCCGGTCGTCGCCGCGGAGGGCCGGGGCGCGCACGTCACGGACGCCGACGGCCGGACGTACCTCGACTACATCGGCTCGTGGGGCGCCCTCATCCTCGGCCATGCCGCCCCGGAGGTCGTCGAGGCCGTGGCCGCCGCCGCGGCGCGCGGCACGACATTCGGGATGCCTACGCCGTACGAGCTCGAGCTGGCCGGCTTGATCCAGGAGGCCGTCCCGTCGATGGAGCGCATGCGCTTCGTCAGCTCCGGGACGGAGGCGGCGATGAGTGCCGTCCGCACGGCGCGCGGTTTCACGCGCCGTGCGAAGCTCGTCAAGTTCGCGGGATGCTATCACGGGCACGCGGACTTCCTCCTCGCTCAAGCGGGATCGGGACTGGCGACCTTCGGCCTTCCGGCCAGCGCGGGGGTTACGCCGGGTGCGGTGGCGGACACGCTCGTGCTCCCATACAACGATCTCGACGCGGTGCGCAGGACGTTCGACGCACACGGTTCTGAGATTGCCGCGGTGATCGTCGAGCCCGTCGCCGCGAACATGGGCGTCGTCCCGCCGGCGCGGGGATTCCTGCCCGGGCTCCGCGACCTGACGCGTGAGGCCGGGGCGCTGCTGATCTTTGACGAGGTCATCACCGGGTTCCGCGTGCACCGCGGCGGCGCGCAGGCGCGCTACGGGGTGACACCGGACCTGACGTGCCTGGGGAAGATCGCCGGCGGCGGGATGCCGCTCGCCGCGTACGGGGGGCGGCGCGAGGTGATGGAGGTCCTCTCACCCCTGGGCCCCGTCTACCAGGCCGGCACGCTGTCGGGGAACCCCGTCGCCGTCGCCGCGGGCGCGGCGGCGCTTCGGGCGCTGGCCGCCCCCGGCGTCTACGAGGCGCTCGAGACACGCGCCGCGCAGCTGGAAGCGGGGCTGCGGGATGCCGCCGCGGCCGCGGAGGCGGTCTGCTCCATGACGCGGGTCGCTTCGCTGCTCACCGTGTTCTTCACCCCGGAGCCGCCCTCCGACTACGCGCAGGCGTCGAGGGCGGACACCGCGGCGTTCGCACGCTTCTTCCGCGTGATGCTGGAGCGGGGGATCCTGCTCCCACCCTCGCAGTTCGAGGCCTGGTTCGTCTCGCTGGCCCACACGGGTGAGGACATCGAGCGGACCGCCGCCGCGGCGCGCGAGGCCTTCCGGGCGGCGGCGTGACGGCGAGCCGGGTCCGCATCGGGACGCGGGGCAGCACCCTCGCGCTCGCGCAGACGGAGACCGTCGCCGCCGCGCTGCGGGCGGCGCACCCGCAGGTGGAGATCGCGATCGAGACGATCCGCACCGGCGCCGACCGGCGGCCGGACGTGCCGTTCGAGGCGCTGCCGGGGATCGGCTTCTTCGTGAAGGAGCTCGAGGTGGCGCTGCTGGAGGGACGGATCGACGCGGCCGTGCACAGCATGAAAGATCTGCCGACCGTGGCCACGGAGGGGCTGATCGTGTGCGCCGTTCCGGCGCGCGAGGATCCCCGCGACGCGCTGGTCGCGCGCGCGGGGCTTACCCTCGCCTCGCTGCCCCCCGGAGCGCGGGTCGGCACGAGCAGCCCGCGGCGCGCCGCCTTCCTGCGGGCGCACCGGTCCGACCTCCAGGTCGTGCCGATCCGGGGCAACGTCGAGACACGGCTCCGCAAGGTGGACGCCGGTGAGCTTGACGCGGTGTGTGTGGCGGGAGCAGGACTCCGCCGGCTCGGGCTGGCGCCGCGCGTCAGTGAATGGCTTCCGGTCGAGGTGATGCTGCCCGCCCCCGGCCAGGGAGCGCTCGGGATCCAGGTGCGCGCTCAGGACGGCGCAGCCCAGGCCGTCGTGGCCGCCGCAGGCGACGTGCCCACCTTCCAGGCGGTCACCGCCGAGCGGGCGTTTCTCACCTGCCTTCAGGGCGGCTGCCGTCTGCCCGCCGGTGCGTACGCGCGCCACACGGATGGCGGGCTGCATGTGCTGGGTGCGGTTGTCGCTCCGGACGGGGAACGCGCCGTCCGCGGCGAGCGGTCCGGCCCGGCCGGTCAGGCCGAGGCGATGGGCCGGATGCTGGCCGAGGAGCTGCTCGAGCGCGGCGCCGCGGACCTCATGCCGGCGGGCGGAGTGGTCCCGTGAGCGCCCCCCGCGTCATCGTCACGCGCCCGGAGGGACAGAACGGCGAGCTGGCCGCCGGCCTGCGTGCGATCGGTTGGGAGGCGGTGGAGGTGCCGGCGATCGGCATCGAGCCGCCCGAGTCCTACGACGCGCTCGACCGTGCGCTCGCCGGCCTTGACCGATTCGATTGGGTGCTGCTGACGAGCCGGAATGCCGTCGCGGCGATGTTCGATCGGCTCGCCGTCGTTGCCCCGGGAGTCTCGATGCCGCGACTTCGCTTCGCTGCGATCGGCCCCGGCACGGCGGAGGCGCTGGGCGCCCGCGGCGTCGCGCCGGTGTGGATCCCCTCGCGCTACCTCAGCGAAGCCGTCGCCGGCGAGCTGCCTGCGACCGCGGGGCAGCGCGTGCTCCGCCTGCGCGCGGAGGTCGCCTCGGATGCCCCGGCCGTGGAGCTGCCCCGGCGCGGGGTGGAGGTCGTGGAGGCCGTCGCCTACCGTACCGTCGAGGGCCCCGCCGCTTCGCGCGAGCGACTGCGCCGGGCGGTGGAGCAGGGCGTGGAGGCGGTGATCTTCACGAGCGCCTCGACCGTCCGCGGGCTGGTCCGTCTGGCCGGCGAAAGCGGGTGCGCGGAGGCGCTGCGTTCGCTGCTGCTCGTGGCCATCGGCCCGGTCACGGCCCGGGCGCTCGAGGAGGCGGGGCTGCGGGCCGGCCTCGTCGCCGCCGTGCACACGATCGAGGGCATCGTCGCTTCGCTGGCCGAGAGGAGGAACGTCCGTGCTGGCTTCCCGAGTCGGTAGTCCGCCGCGGTCACGCCCCCGGCGCCTGCGCCGGACGCAGACGCTGCGCGGCCTGGCGCGCGAGACGCGCCTGCATCCCGAGATGTTCATCTATCCTCTGTTCGTGCGTCCCGGACGCGGCGTGCGGGAGCCCATCCCGTCGATGCCCGGACAATCGCGCGTGTCCGTGGACGAGCTGTCGCGCGAGGCCGACGACCTGGGCGGGCTGGGCATCCCGGCCGTGCTGCTCTTCGGACTGCCGGAGGCCAAGGATCCCGAAGGCACCGGGGCGTACGACGACGACGGCATCGTCCAGCGCGCCGCGCGCGCCCTGGCGCGCAGCCACCCCGAGCTGCTTGTTATCGCCGACGTCTGCCTGTGCGAGTACACCTCGCACGGCCACTGCGGTGTCCTCGACGGGGGGCAGGTGGACAACGACGCGACGCTGGAGCTGCTGGCGCGGACGGCCGTCTCCCAGGCCGCCTCGGGCGCCGGGATCGTGGCGCCCAGCGCGATGATGGACGGGCAGGTGGCCGCGATCCGCGCGTCGCTGGACGAGGCCGGCTTCGCGTCGACCGCGGTCATGGGCTATTCGGCGAAGTTCGCCTCCGCCTTCTACGGGCCGTTCCGGGACGCGGCCGGGTCCGCCCCGCAGTTCGGGGACCGGCGCGGCTACCAGATGGATCCGCCCAACGCGCGCGAGGCGCTGCGCGAGATCGCCCTCG
Source organism: bacterium (assembly GCA_035763845.1). GTDB lineage: Bacteria > Sysuimicrobiota > Sysuimicrobiia > Sysuimicrobiales > Kaftiobacteriaceae > Kaftiobacterium. The sequence goes on from DASUAK010000036.1 coordinate 4,874, forward strand.
ACCTGGCCGAGGGAGCCGACGCCGTGATGGTCAAGCCCGCGCTGGCCTATCTGGACATCATCCGCGCGGCGCGGCCGGACGTGCCGGTGCCGCTCGCGGCCTACAACGTCAGCGGCGAGTACGCGATGGTCAAGGCCGCCTCGGCGGCGGGCTGGCTGGACGAGCGCGCCGCGGTGCTCGAGATCCTCACCGCGCTGCACCGCGCGGGAGCGGACCTGCTCATCACCTATCATGCGAAGGAGGCCGCGGGATGGCTGACGGCGCGGTGAGCGAGCAGTCGGTGCTGCAGATCCTGGCGCTGCGCATCGACCCCGTGTGGCGGCGCCTGGGCGCGGAGGAGCGCGCCGTCGACCGCGACGCCTTCGCCCGGGCGATCCGGCAGACGGGCGCCGTCACGACGCTCGTCTATTCGACGGTCGGGCTGCGCGCGGACGCCGATCTCGTCCTGGTGCGCACGGCCGCCGCCCTGGACGATCTGGAGGAGAACGCCGCCCGGCTGCTGCGCAGCGGGATGGGGCGGTTCGCCTCGGCCTCCCACGCCTTCACCGGCCTCATCCGCTCGTCCCGGTACGTGAAGAAGCCGGGGGCGCAGGAGCAGGCGCTGATCAGCGGCGAGCGCGCCCGCTACCTGATCGTCTATCCGTTCACCAAGACCACGGAGTGGTATCTGCTGGGGCGCGAAGCCCGGCAGGGGATGATGAACGAGCATATCCGGATCGGCCACGACTTTCCCCAGGTGCGCCAGCTCCTGGCCTACTCCACCGGTCTGGACGACCAGGAGTTCATCGTGGCCTATGAGACCGACGATCTCCCCGCGTTTCAGGACCTGGTCACGGCGCTGCGCGAGACCGACGCGCGGCCGTACACGCTGCGGGACCAGCCCATCCTCACCGCCATCTACCGACCGCTCGATGAAGCGCTGGATCTGCTGGGGTGACGCGAGGTGACGCGATGCAGACGATGAGACCCACGGTGGCCGCCGGCGGCGGATACCGCTTCGACCGGGCGCCGCGCATGATCTATTGGGAGATGACGCGGGCCTGCGCCCTGGCCTGCCGGCACTGCCGCGCCGAGGCGATCCCGCTGCGCGATCCGCTCGAGCTGCGCACGGACGAGGCGCTGCGCATGCTGGCGCAGCTGCGCGCGTTCGGCGATCCGGTGCCGCACCTGGTGTGCACCGGCGGAGATCCGCTGCAGCGGCCGGACCTCCTCGAGATCGTGCGGGAGGGCACGCGGATCGGGCTCCCTGTCTCGCTCGCGCCCAGCGCGACCGCGAACCTCACGCGCGAGATCATTGAGGCGCTGCGGGACGCCGGGATGCAGAGCATGTCCCTGAGCGTCGACGGCTCCACCGCCGCGCGCCACGATGACTTCCGCGGCGTCGAGGGGACGTACGACACGACGATCCAGGCCGCGCGGTGGGCCCGCGAGGCGGGGGTCCCCCTGCAGCTCAACACCCTCGTCACCGGCGATTCGATCGAGGACCTCCCGGCCATGTACCATCTGGCCCGGACGCTGGACATCATGCGTTGGAGCCTGTTCTTTCTCGTGGCGGTTGGAAGGGGAACCACTCTTCCGGAGCTCATGCCGCTCGAGGCAGAGAGTGTCATGCAGTGGCTGGCGGAGCGCTCGATGGAGGCGCCGTTCGCCATCGCAGCCACGGAGGCCCCACACTTTCGCCGGGTTGCCATTGGGCTGATGCACGACCGCCGGATGGCCGGCGGGGCCATCCGGCGAACGCCCATCGGCCGCGGCTTCGGCATCCGCGACGGCAACGGCGTGATGTTCATCTCGCACCGCGGGGAGGTCACCCCGGCGGGGTTCCTCGGCGTCGTCACCGGCAGCGTGCGCGAGCGGTCACCGGTGGAGCTGTACCGGACGCACGAGGTCTTCGTCGCGCTGCGCGATCCGGCGCGCCTGCGGGGCAAGTGCGGCCGCTGCGAGTTCCGGGAGCTGTGCGGCGGCTCGCGGGCGCGCGCCTTCGCGCGGACCGGAGACTACCTCGAGAGCGATCCGCTCTGCGCCTACGAGCCGGGGGGACAGACGCCGGCGGTGGAGCTGCAGGCATGAGTCGCTTCCTGCGGGCCTGCCGCCGCGAGCCGGTCGACCGGACACCGGTATGGTTCATGCGCCAGGCCGGACGCTCTCAGCCCGAGTATCGCGCGCTGCGCGAGCGTTACACGCTGCTCGAGATCTGCGCCCGCAGCGATCTCGTGGCGGAGGTTACCCTGCGTCCGGTCGAGCAGCTCGGCGTGGACGCGGCCATCCTCTTCGCCGACATCACGGTCCCGCTGCTGGGGATGGGGGTGGCGTTCGAGCTGCACGACGGGACCGGCCCGCGCATCCACCGCCCCGTGCGGGCGCAGGCAGACGTCGCCGCCCTGCGGCCGTTCGAGCCCGAGGCCACGATCGACGCACTGCTCGGCGGGGTCGCTCTGGTCCGCCGCGCGAGCCCCGTGCCCCTGATCGGCTTCGCGGGCGCGCCGTTCACCCTGGGGAGCTATCTCATCGAAGGCGGACCGTCGCGGGAGTTCCTCCAGACGAAGGCGATGATGCGGGGATCCCCGGCGCTGTGGCAGGCGCTGATGGAGCGCCTCACCGAGGCGACCATCGCGTATCTCAGCAGGCAGGTCGCCGCGGGCGTGCAGGCCGTCCAGCTGTTCGACAGCTGGGTAGGGTGCCTGAGTCCGGCCGATTACCGCGCGTCGGTCGCGCCGTATATGCGCCGTATCTTCGCCTCGCTGCGTCCCCTGGGCGTGCCGGCCATCCACTTCGGCACCGGCACCGCGGGGCTGCTGCGGGAGATGGCGGAGGCGGGGGGGGATGTCATCGGCGTGGACTGGCGCGTCGGCCTGGCCGAGGCCTGGGCGCAGATCGGCGACCGCGCCATCCAGGGCAATCTCGATCCGTCGGCGCTCCTGGGGCCCTCCGGCGTCGTACGCTCGCAGGCCGCCGCCGTCCTGGCGCAGGCCGCGGGACGCGCGGGCCACATCTTCAACCTCGGCCACGGGGTTCTCCCCGACACGCCGCAAGACCACCTGCACGGGCTCGTCGAGTTCGTGCACAACTACCGGCACGAGGCCGCGGAGGTGCGGGCGTGACCGGACGCGGCGTGCTGCTCACCGCCTACGGCAGTCCGGCCACGCTGGACGACGTCGGATCCTACTTCACCCACATCCGCGGCGGGCGCGCTCCCTCGGCGGAGCAGGTCGAGGAGCTGCGGGAGCGGTACCGCCGCATCGGGGGCACCTCGCCGCTGCGGGCGGTCACCGCGGCGCAGGCGGACGGCCTCCGCCGCGAGCTGGCCCGGCGCGGGATGGCCCTTCCCGTCTACGTCGGGATGAAGCACGCGAGTCCATTCATCGCCGACGCGGTCGCCGCGATGGCCCGGGACGGCGTGCGCGAGGGCGTCGTGCTGGCGCTGGCCCCCCACTACTCGCGGATGAGCATCGCCTCCTACTTCTCGACCGCCGCGGAGGCGGCGTCCGCGCACGGCATCCGGCTGCGCGCGATCGAGTCCTGGCACGATCACCCGGGGTTCATCGCCGCGCTGGCGGCGCGGGTGCGGGACGCCCTGGCTCGCTTCGCCGATCCGTCCGCCGTCGAGGTGATCTTCACCGCCCACAGCCTGCCGGAGCGCATCCTGACCTGGAACGATCCCTATCCCGCTCAGCTGCGTGTCACCGCGGAGCTCGCCGCGCGCGCGGCGAGTGCCGGAACGTGGCGGTTCGCCTACCAGAGCGCATCGCACACCGGCGAGAAGTGGCTCGGCCCCGATCTGCTCGAGGCGCTGCGCGAGATCGCGCGCTCCGGGCGCCGCGATCTCGTCGTCTGTCCCATCGGCTTCGTCGCCGACCATCTGGAGGTGCTCTTCGACATCGAGGTCGAGGCCAAGGAGACGGCCTCGGAGCTGGGCCTCCGCCTCGAGCGCGCCCCGTCCCTGAACGACGGGCCGGACTTCATCGCCGCGCTCGCCGATATCGTGGCCTCGGCGGCGCAGACGGCCGCCGAGCCGCGCGCCGGCGCCCGCGCGGAGGGACGGTCGTGACCGCCCCCCGCCGGCCCAGCATCGTCGTGATCGGGGCAGGCATCACCGGCCTGACCGCCTCGCGCGTCCTGCGCGAGGCGCTGGTGCACGGCGGCGCGGGCGAGGTGACGCTGATCGAAGCCGCTCCGCAGCTGGGGGGCAAGATCCTCACCGAGCGGGTCGGCGGCTTCCTGATCGAGGGGGGTCCGGACTCCTTCCTGACGCTGAAACCGCAGGCGGTGGAGCTGGCGCGCGAGCTGGGCCTCGGTGACCGCCTGGTCGGCACGCTCGACCCGCGGCACGTCTTCATCCTGCACCGGGGGCGCCTGCACCCGCTGCCGGAGGGGCTGGCTTCGCTGATCCCGCAGCGCCTCGGCCCCTTCATCCGCAGCCGCCTGTTCACGCCGTGGGAGAAGGCCCGCTTCGGGTTGGACCTGCTCATCCCGCCGTCGCCCAACGGCACCGACGAGGCGCTCGGAAGCTTCGTGAGGCGGCGGCTCGGTCAGGCCGCGGTGGAGCGGCTGGCCGGTCCGCTCCTGGCGGGGATCCACGCCGGCGACATCGAGGAGCTGAGCCTGCGCGCGACCTTTCCTGCCCTTGCCGAGGCCGAGCGCCGCTACGGGAGCCTGACGCGCGCCGTGCTCGCCCGCCGCCGCGCGCCGGCCCGTTCGGGCGGCCGGATCGGAGCAGAGGGGGCATCGCCGGGCGGGTCGATGTTCATGACGCTGCGGGGCGGTCTCCGGGAGCTGGTGGACCGCGCCGCCGACCTGCCCGGCGTCGCCGTGCGGACGCAGACTGACGTTCGGACGATCGAGCGCCGCGGTGAGCGATATCTGGTGCGCGTCGAGGGCGCGGAGGCCATCGAGGCGGACGTGGTCGTGGTCACGGTGCCGGCCAACGCCGCCGCGGTGGTGCTGCGCGATCTCAATCCGCCCGCCGCGGATCTGGCGGCCACGGTGCCGCACGTCTCCACAGCCGCTGTCGCCTTCGGATTCCGCCGCGCCGACGTGCGCCATCCGCTTGCCGGCCACGGTTACGTGGTGGGGTCAGGCGAGGGGATGGCGCACACCGCGGCCACGTGGGTCAGCTCGAAGTGGCCCGACCGCGCCCCCGAGGGCTACGTGCTGCTGCGCTGCTTCACGGGACGGGCCGGAGAGCAGCAGGCCCTGGCGCTGGACGACGGCGCGCTGGCCGAAGCCCTGCTGGCCGAGGTGACCCCGCTGCTCGGCATCACGGGCGCTCCCGAGCTCACCCGCGTCTATCGCTGGAACGCCGCGATGCCGCAGTATACGCTCGGCCATCTCGAGCGCGTCGCGGCGCTGCGCCGGGCCCTCGAAGCGACGCCCGGGATCATCGTCGCCGGAGGGGGGTACGGCGGCGTGGGCCTCCCCGACTGCATCCGGCAGGGCAGGGAAGCGGCGGCCGAGGCGCTGCGGCTTGCATCCCCGCCCGCGCTGGAGGCGGTGGAGCGATGAGCCCCCTCCGCCTGCTGCCGCTGGCCTCGGCCCTCATCACCGTCGCCTTCGTCTGGCTCGTCTTCCGCCGCTACGCCTCGCGCGGCGGCCGTCACCTGCTGGTGTGGGGCATCGGCCTGCTGCTCTTCGGAACGGCCAGCCTGGCGGAGGCGGTCGCCGCGTCCGTGTGGCATCCGATGGTCTTCCGCCTGTGGTACCTCGCGGGTGCCGGGCTGAGCGCGGCCTGGATCGGTCAGGGGACGGTGTACCTGCTGGCCGGCGTGCGTCTGCCGAACGTCCTGCTCTCCCTGGTGCTGGGCTACACGGCCGCCGCGGCGCTCTTCCTCCTCCTCGCCCGCATCGGGTTGGGCGTGGCCATCGCGGGCGTACTCATCGCCTTCCACGGTCCGATCTTCGCGGGGTTGTTCCACCGCCTGGTCGTCCGCCGCTGGGATCCGCTGCGCCTCACCGGCGTGCTCACCGGTCTGCTGCTGGCGGGGAGCCTGTTCGCCACCGCGGTCATCCTCGCCACCCCGGTGGACGGGTCGCGCTTCGATCCCGACCGGCCGCTGAGCGCGCAGTACCGGGAGATCCTGCCGCCGGGCGCGGCGGTGCGGAAGCTGACGCCGGCGTTCAACATCTACGGCACGATCACGCTGGTCGGGGGCGCCCTGTACTCGGCCTGGCTGCTGGGACGCCGGGAGGTGCCGGCGCCGCGCGTGGCGGGCAACGTCCTCATCGCCGCGGGGGCCTTCGTGATCGCGTCCGCGAGCGCCATGGTCCGCCTGGGGATCGGCGACTTCCTCTATGCCGCGGAGGCGGTCGCCGCGGCCTTGATGTTCGGCGGCTTCCTGCTGGCCACGGGCGCCGCGCCCGCCACCTCATCCGCGGAGGCGGCGCGGGCATGAGCGCGCGGGCGGCCTCGGGCCGCGCCCCGCAGTGGATGACGCTCGGCGAAGCCTGCGTCTTCCTCGGCGTGGACGCCTCCACGCTGCGGGTCTGGGCGGATGCCGGGCGGGTGCCGGCGTACCGCACGCCCGGGGGGCACCGCCGCTTCGACCGCGGCGCGCTGGAGGCCTTCCTGGCCCGCAGCCGCCGCGAGCCGGAGCCCAAGCTGGCTGAGCTCATCGGCCCCCACGCCGCGCGGCTCGTGCCGGGGGCTCTCGCGCAGATCCAGCGGCAGCGCTGGTACCACGTCCTCGACGCGGCCACGGCGCGGGCGCTGGGCGAGACCTGCCGGGGCTTGATGGACGCTCTGGCCGAGTACCTGCGGGGCGGCGCCCGGCGGCAGCGCGCCCTGCGCGCCGGCGAGCAGGCCGGCGAGGACCTGGGAGCCCGCGTCGCCGCGCTGGGGCTCAACGCCGCGGAGGCTACCGAGGTCTTCCTGTTCTTCAAGGGGATCATCAACGACGCGATCTCGATGCGCCTGCCGCTGTCGCCCGACGGCAAGGTCCGCTCGCTCCGCCGGATCGACCTCTTCCTCAACCGCGTGCTGCTGCGGATGATGGCCGCCTTCGAGTCCGTCGCGGCGGAATAAAATCGCGCCGCATTTCCGTCGCTAGAGGGAGCGGCTATACTGTGTGGGTAGCCGCGCCCATGAGCACGCTCGTCATCATCCCCGTCTTCAATGAAGCGCGCACGCTGGCCCGGGTGCTGGACCAGGTGCGCGCGAGCGCGCCCGCATCCGACGTCCTGGTCGTCGACGACGGCTCCACCGACGCCTCCCCCGCCATCCTGGCCGGCCGGAGCGACGTGCGCACCATCCGGCATCCGGCCAACCTGGGCTACGGGCGTTCCCTGATCACGGGGTTCGAGCACGCGGCCGCATGCGGCTACGTGACCGTCGTGACCATCGACTGCGACGAGCAGCACGAGCCCGCGCGCATCCCCGAGTTCATCGCCGCCTCCGCCGGGACGGACATCGTCTCCGGGAGCCGGTATCTCGATCCATCGGTGCCGGGAGATCCCGCCCCGCCGGACCGCGCGCAGCTGAACCGCGAGTTCACGGAGCGCCTGCGCGCGATCACCGGCTATCCCATCACGGACGCCTGGTGCGGATTCAAGGCGTACCGGGTCGCCTCGCTGCGGCGGCTCCGGCTCACCGAGCCGAGCTACGGGATGCCCCTGCAGGTGTGGGTGCAGGCCGCCTACCACGGGCTCGGCGTGCGGGAACTGGCCGTGGCGCGGATCTACAAGAACCCGGAGCGGAAGTTCTGGGGCGGGCTGGACGACATGGCCGCGCGGCGCGCGTACTACCGGCGCATCCTGGAGGCCGAGGTCGCCCGCTGGCTGCCGCACAAGCTGGACCTGGTCCGGGTGACCCGGTGATGCGGGTGCTGGCCCTGGGGCCGCATCCGGACGACGTCGAGATCGGGATGGGCGGGGCCGTGCTGGTCCTGCGGGCGGCGGGCCACGAGGTGGTGGTCTGCGACCTGACCAACGGCGAGCCGACCCCGATCGGCACGCCGGAGCGGCGGGCGCGCGAGGCCGCCGAGGCCGCGCGGCTGCTCGGCGTCCGGCGCATCACGCTGGAGATGCCCAACCGCTACCTCGCCGATACAGTGGACAACCGGAACGCCGTGGCCGAGGTCATCCGCGAGGTGCGGCCCGAGCTGCTCTTCGTCCCGTACTGGGAGGACGCCCATCCCGATCACCGCGCCGCCGCGGCGCTGTGCGAGGCGGCGCGATTCTATGCGAAGTTGACGCGGACGTCGATTCCTGGTGAGCCGTTCTACCCGCGGCGCGTCATCCACTTCCTGTGCACGCACTACAATCTCCACCTCAAGCCGTCGTTCATCCTCGACATCTCGCCGCACATGGACACGAAGGTCCGGGCGATCGCGGCCTACGGCTCGCAGTTCGGCCCCGAGCGCGGCAACGAGGAGTTCTTCGAAGACCTGCGCGTCTGGAACCGCTACTACGGTGCTCTGATCCGCACCGCGTACGGCGAGCCCTTCGTCCTGCGCGAAGAGGTCGGCCTGCGCGGTCTGGATCAGTTCCTCTGATCCCCATGCCGCCCGTCCCCGTGGCCGCGGAGTTCGAGATCCCGGAGCGCTCCGGGGAGGTGCTGTGCCTGCCGCCCGGCGCCGCCGTCCCCGCAGCGGCGGAGGCCAACCGGCGTGCTCTCGACGCTGCGCCCGTGCGGATGGGCGGGATGCCGCTCGCGCAGCTGCGCCGCGAAGCCCGCCGCGACGCGCTCCACGCGGCCAACACCTATGCCGCGGAGCTGGGCCTGCCCGCCTGCGACCCGCGCGATCCGCGTCCGCTGATCGGCACGGGCCACCAGCCCTTCCTCTTCCATCCCGGCATCTGGGCGAAGCACCTGCTCGCCGCCCGGCTCACCGACTCCGCCGTGGCGCTGAACATGCCGGTGGACTGCGACGCCGCCGAGGACATCGGGGCGGACGCGCCGCACCTCGACGGGGGGCTGAGCATCGTTCACGAGACGCTCCTGCGCGCCGATCCCGAGGTGCCCTACGAGGTGATCGCGCCGCCGGCGGAGGACGTCTGGCTGGCCTTCCTGCGCCGCCTCGACGAGCACCTCCAGACGCTGCCGCATCGCGGCACCCACGACGTCTTCGCGGGATTCGTGGAGCGCACGCGGGGGCTGCGCGCCCCGGACATCGGTTCCTTCCTCACGCTGGCCCGGCGCCGCCATGAGGGCTCCACACCGTACGGGGAACTGCCCGTATCGCGGCTCGCCGCGGGCGGTCCCTTCCGGCTCTTCACGCTCCACCTCATCAGCGAGGCGGAGCGCTTCGCCGGCGTCTACAACGCGCAGCTGAACGCCTATCGCGAGCGCCAGAACATCCGCACGCCGGCCCAGCCGTTCCCGGACCTCGACCGCGCGGGCGATCGCGTCGAGCTGCCGTTCTGGGTGATCCACGGCGGCCGGCGGCGTCCGATGTACGCGGCGCACCAGGGGAGCCGGTACCGGCTCTGGGCGGGTGATGCCGAGCTCGCCGTGATCGCGGGAGGGGAGCCGGAGGAGCTCGCGCCCTTTGCGATCCGGCCCAGGGCCCTCGCCCTCACCGCCTTCACCCGCCTGTGCGTGGTGGACCTGTTCATCCACGGAGTGGGCGGCGGGCGCTACGACCGGGTCACGGACGGTGTCATCGCGGAGTTCTTCGGGATCGCTCCGCCGGTCTACGCGGTCGCGTCGGCGACGCTGCACCTGCCCCTGAGCGAGTTCGACCCGAGCGAGGAGCGCGGCACGCTGCAGCGCCGCCTCCTCGCGCTGCTGCACAATCCGGAGCGGACGCTGCCCGAGCCTACGAGCGAGCAGCGCGTGTGGATCGAGCAGAAGTGGACCCTGATCCGCCGCCTCGAGGGCAATACCCTGACACGCCGGGAGCGGCGCGAAGCGACGCAGCGCATCCGGGAGATCAACGAACGTCTGAGCGGCGCGCTCGCGCAGGAGCGGGGCGCTCTGGAGCACCGTCTGGCCGCCCTCGGCGAGGTCAGGGCGGCCTCCGCGGCCGCCGCGCACCGCGGCTATCCGTTCTGCTTCTTCCCGCCGCGCTCGGTCGAGGCCCTGGTGGACGCCATGATGACGGAGCGCCGATGAGCGCGCCGGCCCGCCCGCTGCTCGACGTCCGGGCCGTCTCAAAGTCCTATGCGGGACGCGCGGCGGTGCGCGACGTCTCGCTGTCGGTGGAGACGGGAGGGGTGCTCGCGCTGCTCGGTCCGAACGGCGCGGGCAAGAGCACCCTGCTCCGGATCGCCGCGGGCATCGCCCGGCCCGACGCGGGCGAGGTCCGCATCGGGGACCGGCCGGTGCGAGAGGCCGCGGCCCGTCGCCGGATCGGCGCTGCGGGGCACCTGTCCTTCCTCTATGGATATCTCACGGTGGAGGAGAATCTCGCTCTCTACGCGCGGCTCTACGGTGTCGGTCGGGAGCGGGTCGAGGACGCGCTGGCGGCCTTCGCACTGCTCCCGCACCGGACGAAGCCGGTGCGGGAACTCTCCCGCGGCCTGGTGCAGCGGGCGAGCCTGGCGCGCGCCCTGCTGCACGATCCGGCCGTCCTGCTCCTGGACGAGCCCTTCACGGGGCTGGACGCGGAAGCGTCCGCCGCCTGCCGCAGGCGGATCCGCACGCTGCGCGACCGCGGATGCGCGATCGTGATGGCCACGCATGCCTGGGCAGACGCGCAGGAGCTGGCGGATGAGGCCGTCGTGCTAGCGGGGGGACGGCTGGCACTGCGGGAAGCCGCCTCGGCGCTGGACCTTGCGCGCGTGGCCGCACTCTACCGGACCGCATGAGCACCTTCTGGATCCTGCTGCGCAAGGACCTCGCCGTCGAGGGCAGGGGACGGGAGATGCTTCCGGCGATGGCGCTGCTCGCCCTGCTGCTGCTCGCTCTCACAGGCGCCTCCGGCCTCCGCCTGGACGGCGCGCCCGCCATCCTCTGGATCACAGTGGCGGTGGCCGCGGCGAGCGGGCTGGGGCGCAGCTTCCTCCGGGAGACCGACCAGGACCAGCTGCAGGGCCTGCACCTGGCCGCGGTCGATCCCGCCGTGCTCTACCTCGCGAAGGCCGCGGCGAACTTCCTCATCGTCGCCGTGGTGGAGCTCGTCGCCGTGGCGGCGATCTTCGTCTTCTTCGATGCGCCGCCGCCGGCGGACGCGGGCGCGCTCGCCGCGGTGCTCCTCCTCGGCACCGCGGCCCTGGTCAGTCTGGGGACGCTGCTGGGCGGGATGCTCGCCGCCGCGCGCATGCGCGAGGCGCTGCTGCCCCTGCTGCTGCTCCCGCTCGGGGCGCCGGCCGTGATGGCGGCCTCCGGGGCGACGGCGCGGCTCCTCACCTCCGGCGGCTCCGCCGCCGGCGAGATCCGGCTTCTGCTCGCCTTCACCCTGTTGTTCGTCGCGGCCTCGGTGCTCGTCTTCGAGCACGTCATCGAGGAGTAGCCCCGGCAGGCGCCGAAGCCGATGATTCCGGGGGTTATGCGGATGCTGCTGGTGCTGGCTGCCGTCGCCGTTCCCGTCGGCCTCGCGCTCGCGCTGTTCGTCGCTCCGGTGGAAGCGTTCCAGGGTGAGCCGTACCGCATCCTGTACGTCCACGTGCCGAGCGTCGCCACAGCCTACCTCGCCTTCACGGTGACGTTCGCGGCGAGCGTGGCCTACCTCATCACGCGCCGCGGACGCTTCGACCGGTTGGCCGGCGCCTCCGCGGAGATCGGGCAGGTGTTCCTCACCGTCGTGCTGCTGACGGGGCCGATCTGGGGGAAGCCGGTGTGGGGCGTGTGGTGGACCTGGGACGCGCGCCTGACCACGGCGCTGATCCTCTGGTTCATCTTCGCGGGGTACCTCATGCTGCGCGCCTGGTCCGGTGCGCAGGGGGCGAGGGCGGCCGCGGTCGTCGCCATCGTCGGATTCCTCGACGTGCCGCTGATCCACTGGTCCGCTGTGCTGCTGCGGACCCTCCATCCCCGGCCCACGGTCTTCCGGCCCGAGGGGCCGGCGCTGCCGGGGTCGATGCTCGTGGTGCTCCTCTTCAACATCGCGGCCTTCGTCCTCACCTATCTCGCCTTCCTCACGGTGCGCGTCCGCCAGGAGGCGGCCCGGGAGCAGCTGTCGCAGGCCGGGCCATGACGTACGTCGCGGCGGCGTATCTCGTCACGGTCGGCATCCTCGGAGCGTACGCGCTCTCGCTCTGGCTCCGGCAGCGGTCGCTGCGCCGCCCGCGCGGGGACGGCCGGTGAGGACCTCGCGGAAGCTGGTCGTCGGGCTGGCCGTGATCGTCGCGGCGATCGGCGCCGTCGCGTACAGCGGCATCCGCTCCGCCGCCGTGTACTACCTCACGCCCACCGAGTTCGCGGGCCGCGCCGACCTGCGATCGGCGCAGGTGCGGCTCGCGGGCACGGTGGAGGCGGGCACCGTCCGCCGCGACGGCGGGCGGGTCACCGGCTTCCGTCTCAGCGACGGCACCACGGCGATCGACGTCCGCTACGGCGGTCCGCTGCCCGACCTCTTCGCGGAGGGCCGCGAGGTCCTCGTCGAAGGGCGCCTCCGGGACGGCGCGCTCGATGCGACGAGGGTCATCACCACCCACCCCACCGAATACAAGGAAGGATCTCCCCGGCCGTGACGGCCCTTGGAAGCTTCGCCCTGTACGCCGCACTCGTCGTAACGCTCTACGGGCTGGCCGCCGGGATCCTGGGGCTGCGGCGACGCGATCCGGTGCTGCTCGAGTCGTCACGCCGCGCCGTCGCGGGATGGGCGGGGTGCATCGCCCTGGCTGCGGCCGCGCTCCTGTACGCGCTGGTCACGCGGGACTTCTCCATCCGGTTCGTCGCGGAGACGACCAGAGCCGACCTTCCGCTGCTCTATGCCGTGACGGCCTTCTGGGGCGGGCACGCCGGCTCGCTGCTGCTGTGGGCCCTGGTCCTCGCGCTCTACGGCGCGGTCGCCGCCTCATCCGGCCTGCGGCGCCTGCCGGCGGCGCCCATCGTCTTCCTGGTGCTGCTCGGCACCGCGGCGTTCTTCACGCTGATCCTCGCCGCCTCCGGCAACCCCTTCGAGGCGCTGCGCATCCCGCCGCCGGACGGTCGGGGGCTCAACCCGCTCCTCCGCAATCCGTGGATGGCCGCGCATCCACCCGCGCTGTACCTCGGGTTCGTGGGGACGACGGTGCCGTTCGCTCTGGCTGTCGCGGCGCTCGCCTCCGGCGATCCGGACGGCGCCACCCTCCGCGCGGCGCGTCCCTGGGTCCGTCTCGGCTGGCTCTTCCTCACGGTGGGGCTGCTCTTCGGCGCGAAGTGGTCGTACGTCGTGCTGGGGTGGGGCGGCTATTGGGCCTGGGATCCTGTCGAGAACGCGGCGCTGATGCCCTGGCTGACCGGCGCGGCGTACCTGCACTCGGTCCAGGTCTTCGAGCGCGACGGCACGCTCCGCCGCTGGACCGCCGGCCTGCTGATGCTCTCCTTCGCGCTGGCCATCCTCGGCACGTTCCTGACGCGCAGCGGCGTGCTCAGCTCGGTCCACGCCTTCGCCAACTCGAGCGTCGGGCCGTACTTCGTGGTGTTCCTCGCGTTTTTGGTCGCCGGATCGGCCGCCCTGCTCCTCCGACGGCGCCGGGATGCCGGCGCCGCGGATGCCGGCGCCGGCGGGCAGATCGATTCCCTGCTCAGCCGCGAGGCCGCCTTCCTCGCCAACAACGTGCTGCTCGTCACCGCCGCGGGCGCGGTGCTGCTCGGCACGCTCTTCCCCATCCTGGCCGAGGTCGTGACGGGCGATCGCATCAACGTCGGTCCCCCGTACTTCAACCAGGTGTTGCTGCCCGTCGTCGTCCTGCTGCTGCTCCTCATGGCGGTCGGCCCGCTGCTGTCCTGGCGCCGCTCCGACCCGCGCGAGATGGGCGTGCTGCTGGCCGCGCCCGGGGCGCTCGGTGCGCTGGCCGCCCTAGGGGGGGCGGCTCTGGGTATCCGCCATCCGGCTGCACTGCTCATCGGGGCCCTCTGCGTCTTCACCGCGGCCGCGACGGTGGTGGAGGCCGGCCGCGGCGCGGAGGTCCGCCGGCGGCGCGGTGATGCCCTGCCGGTGGCGCTGGTCCGGGTCGCCGCCCGGGCGCGGACGCGCTACGGGGGCTACCTCGTGCACCTCGGGCTCCTCATCATGCTTGCCGGCATCACGGGGTCTTCCGTCTTCACGACGCAGACACAGACCGCCCTTCGGCCCGGCGAGCGCGTGCGCCTCGGTCGCTACGAGGTGCGTTACGATGAGGTCAGCGCCGTCGAGGGAGCCGGCCTCACGGTGACGGCGGCGGCGCTCACCGCCTTCGACGGGCGGGGCGCGGTGTCGCTCGAGGCGCGGCACGTGCACCACCGCGCGCAGGATGCGATCACGGCCGAGGTGGCGATCCACAGCACGTGGCGCGACGACTTGTACGTGGTGCTGATCGGGTTGTCCGGCGACCGTCGCGCGACGTTCCGCATCCTCCTGAACCCCATGGTCGCCTGGCTGTGGGCGGGGGCGGCGCTCATGGTCGCCGGCGGGACGATCGCGGCGCTCCCGGCCCGCCGCCGGGTGTCGCCGGGCGTCCTGGAGGACGCCCGGCAGAGCGCGCAGCCGGAGTTGGTCAGATGAGGTCGATGCTTGTCGCCATTGTCATTGCGCTCGCGCCGATCGCTGCAGCTGCGGCGCCATCGCCGCCGGCACCGCCGGGGGTGGACATCGGCCTCCTCCTGCTCGCCGTCGACGCGAAGCGCGATCATCTGCGCGTCTCCGAAGCGCTGCGGCTGAGCAACACCGGTCCGGCCCGGACGCTCGAGCTGCGCGTCCCGCTGCCGGAAGGGGCCGCGTATCTCGCCGTGCATCGCGGGATCGAGCGGTGGCTGCGCACCGCCGGCGGGTTCACCGCGGTCCTGCGCGTGCCCGCGGGCATTTCCGAGGTGGCGTACAGCTACGCGCTGCCGAGCGGACGCACCGCGGTGATGATCCGCTCCTTCCCGCTGCGCGTGCAGCGGCTGGAGGTCGTAGCGCGCGGGCGCGGGGTGGGGCTCGAGCTCGACGGCGGCGGGCCCGTCGACGCCGTTCTCCTGGGCGCCGAAACACTGCCGCGGTGGGAGGTCCGGGCGCTGCCGGCGGGCGAGCCGGTCACGATCCTGCTCGATCGTCTCCCCGTTTCGCATCCGTGGCTCCCCGCCGCGGGCGCGTCCGGGATCGCCGTGGTCCTGGGGACAGGGCTGATCAGGCACCTCCGCCGTGGCCCGCCGCCGGGGGAGGAGACCTCCAGCCGGTGAAAGAACCCATAGTGCTTGGTATGTTGGGTCCCACCCGCCCGCTGTTCGCCCTGCTGGTGACCGGGTCACTGTTCGCTGCCGCGTGCCAGCCGACGGTCAACATCTCCCGCGCCACGGCGCGCGTCGCATCACCCGGACCGGCGCCGGCCGAGGAGCGCCTGGTGCCGGTGCGCCCCTCCGCGATCGAGGGACGGCGCGTCTTCCAGCGGGCGCAGTGCGTGGTCTGCCACGGGCCGGAGGGCCTGGGCAACGGCCCGGCCGCGGCGAACCTGAAGTCCCCCGGCAAGAATCTGATGACCGACTTCTTCCGCCTGCTCGGGATCCGCCTCCGGGGTGAGCAGCTGCCCAGCCGTCCCGCGAACTTCCACAACACGGTGGCGATGCGGCTGAACAGCCCGTTCAGCATGTACGAGACGGTGACGCGCGGCCGGCCGCACACCGCGATGCCCGCCTTCCCGCCGCGGGGCGGCAAGCCCGCGTACGGCGCGAGCTCCTTCGGCGTGAACCTCACGGACGCGGAGCGGTGGCACGTTATCTTCCACGAGTGGACCTACCAGAGCACGCCGGCGGAGATCCGGACCGGCCGGCGGCTCTACGAGACGAAGCGGATCGCCGTGGAGGGCACGGCGCTGACCTGCGCCTCCTGCCACGGGACGGCGGGCGATGGGCGCGGGCCGCGCGGGGCGGAGCTCTCCCGCGAGCTGTGGCACTGGGCGCGCGGGCAGGGCCCCGGTATCTTCACCGACATCAACCTGATGGCGCAGCGCAAGCCCACCGAGCTGTACCAGGCCATCATCGACGGCCGCGGGCGGATGCCGGCCTACCGCGGCAAGCTCACCGAAGAGGAGCTGTGGGCGCTGGTCAACTACCTCTACACCTTCGTCTACGACTACCCGTGGGAGGAGGGGGCCGGGCGGTGAGGGCGCGAATGGTTGCGCGCATTCGCGGCGGCGCGGTATCGTGAAGCGGGATGGATGAGACCTCGTCGCCGCAGCTGAAGCGCCGCGCCTTCCTCAAGGCGGCCACGGCCGTGCCGGTTGTGGCCGCCCTGGGGGCGCTTGCGTCCCCGCTGCTGCGGCTGCTGAAGCCGAACGTGCCGAAGATGGGCGTGCTCGCCCCCACGGCGCAGGACGTGGCCCGGGGCGAGGTCACCGTGGCCGCCACCCTGGCGGACCTGCGGCAGCCCTGGGACTACAAGTACTTCGTCTTCACGCAGCGCTACCCGCAGTACACGTCCGATGGGTTCAAGACCGCCAACGTCCCCGGTGTGGCCATCCGGCTGCCGTACAAGATCCGGCTCCCCCTGGCCTGGGCGCAGACGATCGGCAAGGAGCCCAAGGTGACGGAGAGCGACATCGTCGTCTTCTCGCGCATCTGCCCGCACCTGGGCTGCATCTACAACTACGTCCCGAACTGGCGCGAGGTCAGCGCGGGCTACGGGGGCTATGTGCCGCCGCAGCAGCGCCAGCACGCCCTGCTGGCCTGCCCGTGCCACCTCAGCATCTACGATCCCGCGGACCAGGCCCAGCCCGGCCGCGTTCTCTCCGGACCCGCGCCGCGCCCGCCCCGGACCTTCCTCTTCGAGCTCCAGGGCGAGCGGATCGTCGTCACCGACGTCGAGCCGGGCGGGATCGCCTGACGCCCATGTGGGACCGCCTGCGCGACTGGACCCGCGAGCGCCGCGAGAAGCTCGACCTCTTCGACGAGACGCTGGTGGCCCGCCAGGCCAACCCGATGTTCCTGCTGGGGCCGCTGCTCTACTACTTCTGGATGATCACCGTGGTCAGCGGCGTCGTGCTGATGATCTGGTACGAGCCGACGACCACCGGGGCGTTCAGCTCCATCGACCGCATCCAGCACGAGGTGCCGCTGGGCTGGCTTATCCGCGGGCTGCACAAGTACGCCGCGGACGGCGTGATCGTGACGATCATCCTGCGGATCTACCGGATGTACTTCCTCGGGGAGTACAAGAAGCCGGGCGAGCTGTCCTGGATCCTCGGCTTCCTGGGCCTGATCCTGGCGATGATCTCCGGGATCACCGGCTACCTGCTGATCTGGAACCAGCGCGCCTTCTGGGCGGCGAAGACGGTGCTCACCGTGCCGGTGTACTTCGACGAGATCCCCGTGCTCGGGCCGATGGGCTTCGGCTCGATGATCGCCTACATCTTCCTGGGCGGGCCGGCCGTGGGCCAGGCCACGATCACGCGCTTCTACGCCCTGCACTTCGGGATCTCACTCGTCCTGTTGATCCTGATCGAGGTCTTCTTCCAGCGCACGCGGCGCAAGCGCATCAGCATGTCGCTGCTGCCGATGATCCTCTTCCTCGTGATGCTGGTCGTGATCAGCTACGTCCTGCCCGCCGAGTCCGGCCGGCGCGCCGACCCGACGCGCACGCCGCTGCCCATCCTCTCGGACTGGTACTTCCTGGCCCTGTACCAGTACGTCAAGTACACGCCCCCGCTGTGGGCGGGCCTCGGGCCGGGGCTGCTCATCGGTTTCGGCATGCTCGTGCCGTTCCTCGATCGCAGCAAGGGCCGCCGGCCGCTGGAGCGCCCGTTCTTCTTCGTCGTCGGCGTCATGGCGCTGCTGTACTTCCTGGTCTTCACGGTGCTGATCTTGTTCAACATCGCGGTGATCGAGCGCGAGCCGTTCATCGTCATGAACCTCACGCTGCTCGTACTGGCCGCGGCCCTGGTCTGGGAGGTCCGCCACCGCCGCCGCCGGCGCGCCCTGGCCGCCCGGCCGCCCGCTCCGGCGCCGGGACGCGCCGCGGCGCACGGCTGACGTGCGAGTCCTCTCGATGGTCGGGGCCTTCATCGTGGCGATGTGGGCGGTCGGCGGGGGATGGGCGGCCCTGCGCGGGGTCTGGTCGTCCCCCACGGCCGCGGGGGGTGCGGCGGTCGCCGCGTACACTGCCGCCTTCCTGGCTGCGTTCATCTATCTGGCCTTCTGGGTCTACGCCGCCGACCGGGCCGCGGGCAAGGTCCGGCGGCCGATCGGGCTGTACGAGCGCATCCTGAACCGGAGGGGTCCGGGGCATGCGTAGCGCCTACGCGCTGGGCATCGTGCTGCTGTCAGCGCTCGCCCTGCTGTTCGCGGTGGGGATCGTCTACGGCGAGATCGGCGACCGCTGGTTCTTCGGCGGCGGCATGATCGGAGCGCTGCTGCTGGCCTACTCCTTTATCGTCCTGTTCCTGCGGAAGTTGGGGATCATCGGGCCACGGAAGGCGGAGCGATGAGTCTGACGGCGGGCGCCCCCAGGCCGGCGGAGGCACCGCGCGGGCGGTACGGCCGCGCCATGACGGCGCTGCTGCGCGGCACCCTGCGGCTGGACGTTCTCATCAACAAGCTGTATCCGACCGACTACAACCCGCTCTACTACACGGGCGGGCTGGCCAACCTCTTCCTGTTCGTGCTGGTGCTCTCCGGCATCTTCCTCTTCTTCTACTATGAAGCGAGCCTCGGCGGGGCGTTTGCCTCGGTCCGCTACATCACGGAGGGCGTGCCCTACGGGGGCATCATCCGCGGCATCCACCGCTACGCGGCGGACGGCTTCATCGTGGCGGTCCTGCTGCACCTGTTCCGCAACTGGTTCACCGACCGCTACCTCTTCAGCCGCGACAACCCCTGGATCTCGGGGATGTTCCTGCTCGCCTTCGGCGGGTTCGTGGGCTTCACCGGCTACCAGCTCGTCTGGGACGAGCGGGCGCAGGTTCTGACCAGCCTGTTCCTCGGCATGCTGCGCAGCATCCCCTGGGCGGGCGAGGCGCTGGCCCGCGCGTTCCTCGGCGGCGGGGGGGTGGGGGACAGCACGCTGGTGCGCGTCCTCTTCCTGCACGTCGCGCCGGCCTCGGTGCTGTACGTGCTGCTCTGGTGGCACTACACGCGCGTCCGCCATCCGAAGATCTGGCCGCCCGCGGTGTGGGTCCTGCTCTGCCTGGGCCTGGTCTTCCTGCTGGCCGGCGCGCTGCCGGCCACCAGCGGCCCGCCGGCCACCCCCGCCGGGCAGCCCGCGAGCTTCCCCATGGACGTCTTCTTCCTGCTGCCGTTCTGGCTGGTGAACTGGCTGCCCGCGGGCGCGGTCGTCTTCCTGCTCGCCGTCCTCCTCGTGCTCGGCTTCATCATCCCATACGCCGGAGCGCGCGAGCGGCCGGAGGGGATGGAGGTGCGCCACGCCGGCGTGGCCCAGGTCATCGACGGGAACTGCACCGGCTGCGAGCTGTGCTACTTCGACTGCCCGTACAACGCCATCGTGATGGCGTCCTCGCCGGCGCCGGGGCTGTCGCGGGCCGCGGCCAACCGCACCCTGCTGGCTGTCGTCCTCGAGTCGCGCTGCGTGGAGTGCGGGATCTGCATCGGGGCCTGCCCCTTCGAGGCGCTCGAACTGCCGCGCTTCCTGGAGCGCGACGTGAAGCAGCTCGTCGCGGAGGCGGTGGGGGCATGAGCGCCTTCCCGAAGGTCGTCGGATTCGTGTGCGACTGGAGCGTCGATCTGACGCCTCTGCTGGACGGCGGAGCGCTGCGCGACGTGCCCGGCGTGCGGATCATCCGCGTGCCGTGCTCGGGGTTCATACGCCCGAGCTGGCTCGAGGACGCGCTGTCCGGCGGGGCCGACGGCGTCTTCGTCACGGGCTGCCCCTACGGAGACTGCCTGAACCGCGAAGGCAACTACCTCATGCGCGACCGGATCGACCAGCTGCAGCGCCGCCTGGTTCGCCGGCGGACGGATCCGGCCCGGCTGGGCATGCTCGCGCACGGGCTGCACGACGGGGACGCCTTCCTGGCCGAAGTGCGCGAGTTCGTCCGGCGGCTGGAGGCGCTGGCGGCCGCGCCGCCCGCCTCCGCCGGGCGCCCCGCGCGTGCGGCCAAGCCGGCTCCGGCGGAGGGAGACCCGGCGTGAAGCGGCTGCCCCCCAAGGTCATCGCGGCCTACGTCCTTTACTACATCCTCTGGTTCCTGCTGCTGACGTTCGTGGCCTCATTCGGTTTGATCGCCGAGACCTGAGGAAAAGTCTATCGCGACATCACGGAGGAGGGCGTCAATGCGTCATCGTGTGGTCCTGGCAGGACTGCTCCTGTTCGCTGCGGGCCTGGCGGTCGCCTGCGGGCCCGGGGGCGGCGGGGGGCAGGGCGGCGGCGAAGGACAGCCGGGCGGCGGCGGGACCGGCGGAGCCGGCGGGACGGTGAACGTCACGGAGAGCGAGTGGGCGATCCGCATTCCGGCCGACGTGCCCTCCGGTAAGGTCACCTTCACCGTCAAGAACGACGGGGCCGTGGAGCACAACTTCGTCATCCAGGAGACCAGCCAGCGCCTGGACGGGATCCAGCCCGGACAGACGAAGACCATCCAGGCCACGCTGCAGCCGGGTACGTATACCGTCGTGTGCGACATCCCCGGGCACAGCGAGGCCGGGATGACGACCACGATGACCGTCAAGTAAGCCGGAAGCTGCCGGCGCGGGCGGCGTCCGCAGCAGGCCGCCGCCCCCCGCTCGCGAAGTACAGTCCGCCATGGACCTGAGCCGGATCTACGCTCCCATCACGGACGATCTCGACCGGCTGCAGGTGCTGCTCGAGCGTGAGCTCATCACGCCCGACCCCTTCATCGGGGAGCTCGTCCACCACGTCCTGCAGACGCCCGGAAAGCTGATCCGCCCGGCGTTGGTCTGCCTCTCCGCCCAGGCCGCAGGCGGTGCCGGGGAAACGCGCCTGTGGATCGCCGCGGCCGTCGAGTTGATCCATGTCGCCTCGCTGATCCACGACGACATCATCGACGACGCGGACACGCGCCGCAGCGCCCCCACCGTGAACGTGCGCTGGGGGAATCAGATCGCGGTCCTCCTGGGCGACTACCTCTTCGCCAAGGCCTTCGATCTCCTCAGCCGTGTGCGCAGCACCGAGGTGGCCCTCGCCCTGGCCCGGGCGTCGGTGGAGATGAGCCAGGCCGAGATCCTCCAGATCAAGTACGGCGCGGAGCCGCACGATGACGAGACCGTCTACCTGCGCATCATCGGCGGGAAGACGGCCCATCTCTTCTCCGCCGCCTGCCGCGCCGGCGCCCTGGCCGCCGGCAGCGCCGCCGCCGCTGAGGCGCTCGGCGACTTCGGGATGCAGTGGGGGATGGCGTTCCAGATCACGGACGACGCCCTCGACCTGACCAGCCGGGCGGAAGCTCTGGGCAAGCCGATCCACAGCGACATCCGCGGCGGGAAGGTCACGCTGCCCCTCATCCACACCCTGCGCGCGGCCGCGCCCGACGACCGCGCCCGCCTGTTCTCCCTGCTCGGCTCTGGCGCCCCGCTCGACGGGCAGCTCGCCGAGGTGGAGGCCCTCCTCACCCGCTATCACGGCGTCGAGTACGCGCTCCGCGAGGCGGGGGCCTACTCCCGCCGGGCGGAGGCCGCCCTCGACGTGCTGCCTGCCACGCCCGCCCGGGACAGCCTGCGCGCCCTCACCGAGTTCGTCGTCGTCCGCTCGCGGTAGCGTCCGTGCCCGCTCCGGTCGCCGTCACGGGGGCAGGAGGCTTCGTCGGGAGCCGCCTCGTCCGACGTCTGCGCGGCGCGGGCACGGCGGTGCGGGCCGTCATCCGCGCCGCCCGGGATGCGGAGCCGCTGCGGGCCCTCGGCTGCGAGGTGGCCGTGGCGGACGTGACGGACCGGGCCGCTCTCGCCGCGGCCTTCTCCGGATGCCGGGCGGCCGTGCACCTCGCGGCCATCATCAGGGAGCGGGACGGGCTCACTTTCGACGCCGTCAACCATCAAGGAGCGGCGAACGCCGCGGCGGCCGCGGCCGCCTCCGGCATCGGGCGGTTCGTCCATCTGAGCGCGCTCAGGGCCTCGCCCGAGGCGGCGCGCTACCTCCGCTCCAAGTGGCAGGGTGAGGAGGCGGTGCGGCGCAGCGGCCTGCCGGCCGTGATCTTCCGGCCGTCCGTCCTCCTCGGTCCCGGGGGCGGGGCCGCGGCGCAGTTCGCGGACGTCGTGCGGTACGGGCTCTGGTATCCGGTGGTGGGCGGGCGTGTGCCGGGGCGCCGCCTGGCCGGAACGCTGGCCGCGCTCACGCCGTTCGTGCCGGTGCTCGGAGACGGGCGGTACACCTCGATGCCGGTTGCCCTCGACGACGTCCTGCCCGCCGTCGCGGCCGCCCTCGAGCGTGACGACGTGCTGGGCGGTACCTTCGAGATCGGGGGGCCGGAGGTCCTGACCTACGACGAGCTGGTCAGGCGGGTGGCGGCGGTGCTGGGGCTGCGGCGCGTCCTGTGGCACCTGCCCATGCCCGCGGCCCGGGGGCTGCTGCGCCTCTTCGCGCTGCTGCCCGACCCGCCGATCACCCGGGACGAGTTCGACGCGCTGCTCGTCGACAACGTGTGCGATCCAGCTCCGGCCGTCCGCGCTTTCGGGCTCCGGCTACGGCCGGTCGAGCAGGCGCTGCGCGAGGCGCTCACCCCGTCCGGGGAGAAAACGTAGATCAGACCACGTCACGTGTGGGAGGACGGCATGAGCACGCAGACCGACGGAGCCCCGGTCAGCGCCGGCACGCGGGCGGCCCGCATCGCGCAGAACGTCGCGGCGCTGTTCCGCCTGCGCCTGCAGGACGCGAGCGCCGACGTGAAGAGGTCCGTCCGGACGCTCGTCACCGGCGTGGTGCTCGGGCTGGTTGCGCTCGTTCTGGTCTTGATGGCCCTGCCCGTGCTGATCACGATGGTGATCCTGATCCTGTCGATGTACATGCCGTCGTGGGCCGCCACCGGTGTCGTCCTGCTGAGCGTGCTGCTGGTCGCGGCCGGACTGCTGCTGGTCGCCCGGCGCCGCCTGCGGTGGGAGGGACCCAGCGTGATCGCGGATCTCAAAGCGGACTGGGCGGCGATCCGCGAAGGGCTGGAGGAGCGACGATGAGCCGCGTCCACGAGCATCCTGAAGCGGCGCGTCTCCGCAGCGAGATCGCCGGGGACCTGGCCGCACTGAGACGGACGTTCCGCCGCCCCGCGGCGGCGATGATGCCGGTCGGCGACATCCCGGATCAGGTCGGGCGCATGCTGCGCACCAACCCAGGTTGGGCCGCGGCGGCCGCCGCCGGCGCGCTGGCCGGACTGGCCTTCTCGGTGCGGAACCGTCTCAAGAAGACGCCCGTGGACTGAGCCGGAGGCCGCGTTCGCCCCGCCATCGCCCCGATGCTATAATCAGAGCGGAGGTGGGGCATGCCCAACATCGGCTGGCCGGAGTTGATGGTGATCCTCATCATCGCGCTGTTGATCTTCGGACCGGCGCGCCTGGCGGGGATCGGCGGAGCGATGGGGCGGGCCATCCGGGAGTTCCGGGGGGCCGTCCGCGACGCCGAGAGCGAGATCGACAAGCCCGCGAACACCGAGAAGCGCACATAGATCGCTGACCAGACACGTTGGACTGCCGGGCGGAGGCTGCGGCCGTCCAACGTGTTTCGTTTGCCGGCCTCTGGATGAGACGGGTGGATGAATGGAAGACCGGCCGATGACGATCATCGAGCACCTCGAGGAGCTGCGCCGGCGGCTCCTCATCGCCATCGTCGCCTTCGCTGCGGGCACCCTCGCCTCGTTCCTCTTCGTCGAGACGATCCTGGGCATCCTCATCCGGCCTGTCACCGCGGTAGGCGAACAGGTCGTGTTCCTGGCGCCCACGGAGGCGTTCTTCGTCCGCGTCAAGGTGGCCGCCCTCGCCGGCGTCCTGCTCAGCCTCCCCGTTGTCCTGTACCAAGTGTGGCGGTTCGTCTCGGTGGGGCTGACCCAGCGTGAGCGCCGCTCCACCGTGACGCTGCTCCCGGTCTCGCTGCTGCTCTTCGTGGCCGGCGGGGCGTTTGCGTTCTTCGCCATCCTGCCGGTGGGCGTCCGGTTCCTGCTGGGCTACCGGACCGAGGCCCTCGTGCCGATGATCTCGATCGGGGCCTACACCTCCTTCGCCACGGCCTTCGTCCTGTCGTTCGGTCTGGTCTTTCAGCTGCCGGTGGTCGTGCTCTTCCTGGCGCGGCTCGGCATCGTCACGCCTGCCAGCCTCGCCCGCGGCCGCCGCTACGCGCTGCTGGGCATTGCCGCCATCTCGGCGGTCCTCACGCCCGGCGGGGATGTGGTCTCGATGGGGATGATGGCCGTGCCCACCTACCTCCTCTACGAGATCAGCATCTGGGTGGCCCGCATCTTCGCCCCCGCGCCCGCGCGGCAGGAATCGCTTCCTGCGGACTGAAACCCCCCACCTGGCGGTCCGCGCTCGCCGGCGGGCCGATCTCGACGCCTGGGGGGCGGGATGCGGGCAGGCCGGCGTGCGCGCAGCCCATGGTGGATGCTGGCGATCGTGGTCAGCCTGGGGGCGATCCTCGGCATTGTGATCGGGGAAGCCGTGGCGGGCTACCGGGCGCTGGCCTTCCTCTCCCGCGATCTCCACGTCGGCGTGGATCCCCCCTTCACCGTCGACCTGAAGTTCCTCACCTTCACCTTGGGCTTCACCTTCCGTCTGAACCTCGCCGTGCCCATCGGCATCGTCGTCGCGGTCTGGATCTTTCGCCTCCTGCAGTAGCCGCGCCCACCGGATGACCCAGGCGGGGGAGGTCCGGCGCATTGCCGCTCCCGCGCCCCGGCCGTATACTTGACGCGGCCGGCCCCAGGCCGGCGCGCGTCCCCCTGTGAGCATCAAGCAGCTGCCCGTCGAGCTCCGTCCGCGCGAGCGCCTCCGCGCCAACGGCGCCGATGCGCTCTCGCCCGCCGAGCTGCTCGCCGTGGTCATCGGGACCGGCAGCCGGGGGGCGGGAGCCCTCGAGATCGGGACCCGCCTGCTTCGCCGCTTCGGCTCGCTGAGCGCCCTTGCCGGGGCGCCCCTGGAAGAGGTCACGGCCGTTCCCGGGGTGGGGGAGGCCCGGGGGATGCAGGTGCTGGCGGCGCTGGAGCTGGGCCGCCGGGCGCTGGAGCCCCCTCCGGCCAGGCGGGTGGTGCGCTCGGCCGCCGACGCCGCTGCGGTGTGCGCGCCGATGCGCCGGCTGGACCGGGAGCACTTCCGGGTCATCCTCCTCAACACGAGGCACGAGATCCTGGACGTCGTGGACGTGTCGGTCGGCGGGCTGGCGTCCGCCCCGGTCCACCCCCGGGAGGTCTTCAAGGACGCGATCCGCCGGAGCGCCGCCGCGGTGATCCTGGTGCACAACCATCCCTCCGGCCATCCCGAGCCCAGCCGGGACGACGTCCTCATCACCGAGCAGCTGCGCGCGGCGGGGCGGCTGGTCGGGATCGAGGTCCTGGACCACCTCATCATCGGCGAGAGGACGTTCGTGAGCCTTAGAGAACAACGGCAGGGGTTCGGTTAGCGGGCCGCTTCGGCGGCCTGTCTGGACGCGTCAGCGCGGCGGCTGTGCCGCCGCGGCTGGACGGCGAACCGTTCCGCAGCGCACGTGAGGCTCGCGGTCCGCGGGCTGTATGTCTTGGCCCGATTGACTCGGGTATGATGAAGTGTGACGACGGAGGGCTGCAATGGTGTTCAACGGGTTGTTCGGTCGCTTGAGCCGTGACATGGGCGTCGATCTCGGGACGGCGAACACGCTGATCTACGTCCGTCATGAAGGCATCGTGGTTCGGGAGCCCTCGGTCGTGGCGAAACGCGCCGACGACGGGCAGATCCTCGCCGTCGGCGAGGAGGCGAAGCGCATGATCGGCCGCACGCCGGGCGAGATCGTGGCCACGCGCCCCCTGCGCGACGGGGTGATCGCGGACTTCGACACCACCGCGGCGATGCTGCAGTACTTCATCCGCAAGGGCCTGAAGGGCCGCACCTTCCTGCGCCCCCGGGTCATCGTCGGCATCCCCTCCGGGGTGACCGGCGTGGAGCGGCGGGCCGTGATCGACGCCACCGAGCAGGCTGGGGCCCGTGAGGCGTACCTGATCGAGGAGCCGATGGCCGCGGCGATCGGCGCCGGCCTGCCGGTGAGCGAGCCGGTGGGGAGCATGGTCGTCGACATCGGCGGCGGCACCACCGAGGTCGCCGTGATCGCCCTGGGCGGCATCGTCACCAGCAAGTCCATCCGCGTGGGCGGCGACGAGATGGACGAGGCGATCATCCAGTACTGCCGCCGCGCCTACAACCTGCTCATCGGGGAGCGCACCGCGGAGGAGATCAAGATCCAGATCGGGTCCGCCTATCCGATGAAGGACGAGCAGACGATCGACGTGCGCGGCCGCGACCTGGTCAGCGGCCTGCCGCGCACCGTGCGCATGACAAGCTCGGAGGCGCGCGAAGCGCTCGCCGAGCCGGTGGCGCAGATCGTGGAAGCCGTGAAGCAGACCCTGGAGCGCACGCCGCCCGAGCTGGCCGCGGACATCGTGGACCGCGGCATCATTCTGGCCGGAGGCGGGGCGCTGCTGCGCGGCGTGGACCGCCTGCTCAGCGAAGAGACCGGGATGCCGGTGACGCTGACGGACGATCCACTCTCCGCCGTGGCCCTGGGCACCGGGCGTGCCCTGGAAGAGATCGAGACGTTGAAGCGCGTCCTCATCACGTCGCGGAGGCTGTAGCCGGTGTGAGCGAGCTCCTCCTCGGGCGGCGGCGCATCGCGGTCTTCCTCGTGCTCGTGCTGTTCACGCTGGTCCTCCTGAGCAGCCAGTCCCGGTCCGCCGATCGGCGCAACGTCGGCATCATCGGACAGGCGATCCTGACCATCCTGCTGCCGGTGCAGGCGGGGATGGTGCGGATCGCGGACGGCATCTCCGGCATGTGGGAGCGCTTCACCGAGATCGGCCGGCTGCGCGTGGAGAACGCGCGCCTCCGGGCGCAGGTGGAGGCGCTGAACCGCGAGGTGGCGCGCCTGCGCGAGCAGGCCACCGCGGCGCAGCGGCTGGAGCGGCTGCTCGATCTGCGCGCCCAGGTCAGCTACAACGGCCTGGCCGGGCGGGTGATCGGCCGCGACCCGAGCCGCTGGTTCAGCACGGTCGTCATCGACCGGGGCAGCCGCGACGGCGTGACCCGCAACGCGCCGGTCGTCACGCCCGAGGGCGTGGTGGGCCGGGTGATCGAAGTGACGCCGTTCGCCTCGCGCGTGCTGCTGATCGTGGACGCCCGCAGCGCGGTCGGCGTGCTGGTGCAGCGGTCGCGGGACGCGGCGGTCGTGGAAGGGCAGGGCACGGACCGCCTCCATCTCCTGTATCTCTCGCGCGCGGCGCAGGTGGAGGCCGAGGATCTGCTGGTCACCTCCGGGCTGGGCGGCGTCTTCCCGCGCGGCCTGGTGGTCGGCCGGATCATGTCGGTCAAGCGGGAGGAGGGAGCGCTGCTGCAGGAAGCCGAGGTGGAACCGGCGGCGCAGCTGGGCCGGCTGGAGGAAGTGCTGATCCTCCTGCCGCGGCAGTGAGCAGGGCGCTCATCTACGGCGGTCTGCTCGCCGGAGCCGGGCTCGTGCAGACGGCCTGGCTGGCGCGAATCGAGATTTCGGGGGCGATCCTGGATCCGTTGCTGCCGATCGCGGTGGCGGTCGGCATCCTGCGCGGCGCCACCTCCGGGGCGGTCGTGGGACTGGCCGGAGGGCTGCTGCAGGACCTGCTGAGCGGGGGGCCGCTCGGCGTCAACGGCCTGACCAAGCTGGTGGTGGGATTTGCCTCGGGGTTGTTCGAGCGCAGCATCTACATCGAGAACCCGCTGCTGCCGGCGGTGGCCACCTTCGCGGGAACCCTGCTCAGCGAGATCCTTCTCGTCGTCGTCGGACAGGTCACGGGCCTCGGCCGCGAGACCGCGGGAGCGCTGCCCCGTGCGCTCATGCAGGCCGTCCTGAACAGCCTCGCCGCCCCGTTCCTGTTCCGCGGCGTCCGGCGGATCGAAGTCCGCCTCGAGCGGTCCCGCTAGCGCGGATCGCCCGAGGCCGTTCGAGCGTTGCACCAGGTGGCATCGATGCGTACCGACTATATCCCGCCCTCGCGGCGGCTGCGGGTCCTCAACGCGATCATCATCGCGCTCATGGCGGTGCTGGTCGGCCGCCTCTGGCAGCTGCAGGTGCTCCAGGGCACGCAGTTCCTGCGCCTGTCCGAGGAGAACCGCATCCGTGACTTCACCATCACCGCGCCGCGCGGGGTGATCTACGATCGCAAGGGCCGTCCCATGGTCAGCAACCGCCCGTCCTTCACCGTGGCCATCCTGCCCCTCGAGCTCACCGAGCCGGCGCAGGTGCTGCCGCGCCTGGCCGCGCTGATCGCCGTGCCGATCGAGGAGATCCGCGGCCGGATCGACGCCGCGCGGAAGCGGCCCTTCGAGCCGGTGCGCATCCGGCGCGACGTGGGCGCGGCGGTCGTGGCCAAGATCGAGGAGAACCGCCTCGATCTGCCCGGGGTGATCATCCTCGCCGAGCCGGTGCGCCACTACCTGTACGGGCCGATCGGCGCGCATCTCTTCGGCTACGTCGGCGAAGTCGACGAGCGCGAGCTCGCGGAGCGGCGCGATCAGGGCTACAAGCTTGGGGATCTCATCGGCAAGGCGGGCGTCGAGCGCGTCTACGAGGCCGTGCTGCGCGGCGTGGACGGCCGCCTCCGGATGGAGGTCGACGCTCTGGGCCGCCCGCTGCGGGTGCTGCAGCAGGTCCCCGCTGTCCCCGGCCGCCCCATCGTGCTGGCCGTGGACCTCAATCTGCAGAAGGCGGCCTACGAAGGGCTGCGCAGCAGCGGCCAGCGCTCCGGTGCCGTGGTAGCGATGGATCCGCGCAACGGCGAGATCCTGGCGATCGAGAGCATGCCTTCGTACGACCCCAATCTCTTCGCGATCGGGATCAGCGCGCCGAAGTGGCAGGTCCTGACCAGCGACCCGCTGCGGCCGATGCTCAGCCGGGCGATCGCGGCGGCGTTCGAGCCGGGCTCCGTATTCAAGATCGTCACCGCCACGGCCGCTCTGGAGGAGGGCATCGTCGGCCGGACCACCACCTTCTACGCCCCGGGCTACTTCCAGCTGGGACGGTGGAAATTCGGGGACCTGCGCGCCTGGGGGACGGTGACGTTCCTCCAGGGGATCCAGAACTCGATCAACGTCGTCTTCTACACCCTGGGCTACCGGCTGGGCGGCGAGAGGCTGGCGTCGTATGCGAAGAAGATGGGGCTGGGCGACCGGACCGGCATCGACCTGACCGGCGAGGTGCCCGGCACGATCCCCAGCCCGTCCACGAAGCTGCAGCTGATCGGCGAGCCCTGGTATCCAGGGGACGCCGTGAACATGTCCATCGGGCAGGGCGCGGTGACCGTGACGCCGCTGCAGGTGGCGCGGATGGTCTCCTCGGTGGCCAACGGCGGGACGCTGTTCCAGCCGCACGTCCTGCTGCAGGCGCAGGGTCCCGACCGCAAACCGCGGCCCGCGCCGGTCGTGGCCCAGGCCCGTGGGCTGTACAGCGCGAAGACGGTGGCGGTGCTGCACGAAGGGCTGCGCATGGCGGTCGAGCGCGGCACGGGCCGCGCCTCGAACCTCAAGCACGTGGCCATCGCCGGGAAGACGGGCAGCGCGGAGAACCCGCGCGGGAAGCCCCACGCCTGGTTCGCCGGCTTCGGGCCGGTCAGCGCGCCCCGGGTCGTCGTGGTGGCGTTCGTGGAGCACGGGTACCGCGGCGGTCTCGCCGCCGCCCCGGTTGTGCGGCGCGTGCTCGAGGCCGCGTTCCCGGTGGAGCCGGAAGCGAGGACGCAGCCGTGAGCCGGCGGATGCTGCGCTACATCGACTGGGGCCTCGTGGCGGCGACGCTGGCCCTGGTCATCGGGGGCGGCGTGGTCCTCTACTCCGCGACGCGCACCTTTCCCGATCCCTGGGCCTTCGTCAAGGCCCGGGCGGTGCATGCCGCGCTGGGACTGGGCCTGCTCATCGCTTTCACCGCGATCGACTACCAGGCCCTGGGCCGGCTGTGGCGGCCGTTGTGGCTGATCACGGTCGTCCTCCTCGCCGGGGTGGACGTCATCGGCCGCACCGCGCAGGGCGCGCAGCGCTGGATCCCGCTCGGCCCGCTGAGCTTCCAGCCCTCCGAGCTGGCCAAGCTGCTGCTCATCGTGACGCTGGCCAAGCACCTGGACGGCCACCGGGAGATCACGTCCCTGCGGCAGTTGGTGCCGGTGCTGGCGCACGCGGGCATCCCCATCCTGCTCATCATCCAGCAGCCCGACATGGGCACCTCGATGGTGATGGCGGCCATCCTCATCGCGATGCTCTTCGCCGCGGAGACGCCGCTGCGCTGGATGGGCGGGCTGGCCGCGGCCGGGGCCCTGGCCGCGCCGCTGCTGTGGCAGGTGCTGCACGACTACCAGCGCCGGAGGCTGCTGGTCTTCATCGACCCCGGGCTCGATCCGCTGGGGGCGGGCTACGCCCTGATCCAGTCCAAGATCGCCGTCGGCTCGGGCCAGCTGTTCGGGAAAGGCTTCCTGCACGGGACGCAGAACCTGCTGCACTTCATCCCCGAGCAGCACACCGATTTCATCTTCACCGTGATCGGCGAGGAGCTCGGGTTCGCCGGCGCGCTGATCATGCTCGCCCTCTTCGCGCTGTGGCTGTGGCGCGCCTCGGCGGCGGCGATGCAGGCCAAGGACCGGCTGGGCACCCTGATGGCCGTGGGCGTCCTGGCGCTGATCGCGTTCCACCTCTTCATCAACGTCGGGATGACCGTCGGTCTGGCTCCCGTCACCGGCATTCCCCTGCCGTTCATCAGCCATGGGGGCAGCGCGCTGCTGGCGATGCTCGCCGGCACGGGGCTGCTGCTGAACATCGGCATGCGCCGGAAGAAGATCCTCTTCTAATGACATCCCTTTGGACGGACCCGACACATCGTTGGACGGACGCACAGGAGCGTCACTGGAGTCATCATGGCCAAGGAGATCATCGCCAACATCGACCCGCGGGAGACGCGGGTCGCCGTTCTGGACCAGGGCGTCCTGGTCAACCTCTACCTCGAGCGCGGGGAGCCGCTGGCCGGCAACATCTATAAGGCGCGCGTCGCGAACGTCCTCCCCGGGATGGAGGCGGCCTTCGTCGACATCGGGCTCGACCGCAACGCCTTCCTGCACGTCGGGGACATCCGCTCGCAGCGGCTGGCCGGGGAGGAGGTGGAAGAGTCCTTCGGCAAGGGCGCGATCCAGCAGCGCCTGCGGGTGGGCCAGGAGATCCTGGTCCAGGTGACCAAGGAGCCGATGGGCACCAAGGGCGCCCGGGTCACGACCTACGTCGCCCTGCCCGCCTACTACCTCGTCCTCATGCCGACGGTGAACTACGTCGGGGTGAGCCGCCGCATCGAGCACGATCCGGAGCGCAAGCGGCTGCGCCAGATGGCCGACGGCCTCCGCCCGAAGGGGATGGGTGTGATCGTGCGCACCGCCGCCGAGGGCGCGGAGGAAGCGGACCTCGCCCAGGACATTCAGTTCCTCCTCCAGGTCTGGAACCGGGTGGAGGAGCGGTCGAAGAGCAGCCGCGCCCCCTCGCTCGTCTACCAGGACCTGCACCTCATCAGGCGGGTCGTCCGGGACCTGTTCACGGAGGACGTGGAGCGGTTCCTGATCGACTCCAAGGAGGAGTTCCAGCACGTCCAGGATCTGCTCGGCTCCTTCGCCCCGGAGCTGAAGCCCCGCGTGCAGCTGTACCGGGGGGAAACGCCCGTCTTCGAGCACACCGGGGTGGAGCGGGAGCTGGAGAAAGCTCTGCGCCGCAAGGTATGGCTGAAGTCGGGCGGCTACATCGCCATCGACTCGACGGAGGCGCTCACGGCGATCGACGTCAACACCGGCAAGTTCATCGGCAGCACGAGTCTTTCGGACACGATCCTGAAGCTGAACCTGGAGGCAGTGAACGAGATCACGCGCCAGTTCCGCCTGCGTGATCTCGGCGGCATGATCGTCATCGACTTCATCGACATGGACACGGAGGAGCACCGCAACGCCGTGCTGAACGAGTTCCGCAAGGCGCTGGCGCGCGACCGCACGCACATGACCGTGAACGGCTTCACGCAGCTCGGGCTGGTTGAAATGACCCGCAAGCGCACCC
>DASUAK010000037.1:0-6302 GCA_035763845.1 bacterium
GAGACGGTCTGCGGGATGAAGTCCTCCGCGGCCCCCGGGACGCTGTAGTCATACGGCCAGCGGTGGACCTCCGGCAGCGGGCCGGCGAAGTTGCCGTGGGGCGGCGGGGAGGAGGTCTGCCACTCCAGCGTCGTGGCCTGCCAGGGGTTCGTTCCGGCGCGCGGCCCGCGGAAGAGGCTCCAGAACAGGTTGGCCACGAAGATCAGCTGCGCCGTGCCCAGCACGAACGCCGCGACCGAGATAAAGATGTTCACCCCGGCCAGGCCCTGCAGGTGGGCGTAGAGGTTATAGGCGAAGATGCGCCGCATCATCCCGGCGATCCCGGCGAAGTGCATCGGGAAGAACGTCGTGTAGATGCCGATGAACGTCAGCCAGAAGTGCCAGCGGCCCCAGCGCTCGTTCATGAAGCGGCCGAACATCTTCGGGAACCAGTAGTAGGTCCCGGCGAAGATGCCGAACAGCGACGCCGAGGCCATGACGAAGTGGAAGTGCGCCACGACGAAAAAGGTGTCCTGGACGTAGACGTCGATCGGCGGCGAGCCCAGGAAGATCCCCGTCAGGCCCCCCGTCACGAAGAGCGAGACGAAGCCGATCGCGAAGAGCATCGGCGTGTTGAACCGCAGCTTCCCCCGCCACAGCGTAGCCAGCCAGTTGAAGGTCTTCACGGCGGAGGGTACCGCGATGGCTAGGGTGCTGACCATGAAGGCCATCCCCACCAGCGGGTGCATACCGCTGACGAACATGTGGTGGCCCCAGACGATGAAGCTCAGGAAGGCGATCGCGGCCAGGGAGCCCACCATGAAGGGATAGCCGAAGATCGGCTTGCGCGCATTGTTCGACAGGATCTCCGAGACGATGGCCATCGGCAGCAGGATGACGACGTAGACCTCGGGATGGCCGAGGAACCAGAACAGGTGCTGCCAGAGCAGCGGGCTGCCACCGTCGTGCTGGATGAGCTGCGTGCCGACGACGATCCCGGAGGGGATGAAGAAACTCGTCCCCGCGGAGCGGTCGAACAACAGCATGATCACCGCGGCGAACAGCACCGGGAAGGAGAGCAGCATCAGGATCGCCGTGATGAGCAGGGCCCAGATCGTCAGCGGCAGCCGCATCATGGACAGGCCCCGCGTGCGCAGCTGGAGGATGGTCGTGATGTAGTTCAGCGAGCCGAACAGGAAGGCGATGATCAGCACGGCCAGGCTGATCAGCCACAGGGTCTGGCCCGCCCCGGAGCCCGGGGCCGCCTGGGCCACCGCGGACAGCGGCGGGTAGGCCGTCCAGCCGGCGTTGGGCGCCCCCCCGGTGACGAAGAAGGACGCCAGCAGGATGACGATCGCCGGCGGGTACAGCCAGTACGACAGCATGTTCAGGAACGGGAAGGCCATGTCCCGGGCGCCGATCTGCAGCGGGATGAGGAAGTTCCCGAACCCGCCCGACAGCGCCGTGGTCAGCACGAAGAAGATCATGATCGTGCCGTGCATCGTGACCGTGGCCAGGTAGAAGTCGGGCTTCATCTGGTTGTTGGTGAACCCGCCGGGGAAGAGCCACTGCGCCCAGTAGAACTTCGCCGTCGGGAAGCCCAGCTGCATCCGGATCAGCATCGCCAGGAAGCCGCCGATCAGGGCCATGAACAGCGAGGTGAAGAGGTACTGGATGCCGATGATCTTGTGATCCTGGCTGAAGATGTAGCGGGTGATGAAGCTCTGCTTGTGCGCGGCGTGCGCGTCGTGCGTCACGGCCATCAGGCCCGTCCTCCCGTCGTCGGCGTCACGGTGCGGCGGGGCGCTGCGAGGCCAGCCAGGCGTCGAACGCCGCCTGTGCCTCCACGACGACCCGGCCCCGCATGATGTAGTGGCCCACCCCGCACAGCTCGGCGCAGGCGATCTCGTACCTCCCGGCCCGCGTGGGGCGGAAGACCACGTCGATCGTCTGCCCCGGCACGGCATCCTGCTTCACCCGGAACTGCGGGATGAAGAAGCTGTGCAGGACGTCCTTGCTGCGCAGGCGGACGTGCACCGGGCGTCCTTCCACCAGGTGCAGCTCCCGCACGACGATGTCGTCCCCGCCGGCCGGGTCGTCGGCGGCCAGGCCCAGCGGGTTGGTGCGGACGTTCATCACCCCCGGGTCGATCCGGCCAAAGCGTGTGTCGTCCCCGGGATAGCGGAAGACCCAGCCGAACTGCTCCGCCCGGACCTCGACGACCAGCGCCCCGGGAGGCGCGGGCTGGTGCATGCGCGCCCAGACCACGCCGCCCATGGCGATGAGCGTGACGAGGATCGCCGCCGGGGCGAGCGTGTAGCTGAGCTCGAGCGCCCGGTGGTCGTGCCAGTGGTCCGCGCTGCGCCGCCGCGCCCCGGTCCAGATGACCAGGGCGAGCAGGACGTGGACGAGGACGAAGACCAGCCCGGTCACGGCGAGCGTGATGCCGAAGAGGCGGTCGATGTCGTCGGCCTGGGCGCTGGCCGCGGGGGGCAGCCACCAGCGCGCGCGCGCCACGAGGAAGGAGACCAGCCCGCCCCCGGCGATGAGCAGCAGCATGACCAGGCTGAGCTGGCGCGCGGTGCGACGCGCGTCCCCGTGGATGATCGGTTCGGCCATGGATGGATGTCCTCGCGGATGAATGGGGTCTGAATCCTCCTCGATTCAACAAGAAATTCCACCGCGGCGCAAGCGCCTCCTGCGGCGGCCGAGCGCGCAAAGCGCGCGGCGCCGCGGGGCTCCGCGCAATCCGGACCGAAAACTCCGCTTTCGGGTCAGGCCTGGATGAGGCCCTTGCGGATGGCGTACCGCACGAGCTCGGTGCGGTCGTGCAGGCCGAGCTTCTCGAGGATGTGCGCGCGGTGGGTCTGCACCGTCTTGATGCTGATGAAGAGCTTCTCGGCGATCTGCTGGTTGCTGAGGCCCTGCGCGATCAGGGTGAGGATCTCCTTCTCCCGGGTGGTCAGCCCATCGTAGCGCTCCCGTTCCTCGCCGCTCTCGACGCGCTTGAGGTAGTCTTCGACGACTTTGCGCGCGATGGAGGGATACAGGAACGCCTCGCCGCGCGCGGCGGCGCGCACGGCCTGGACCAGGTCCTGCGCCGCGGCCCGCTTGAGCACGTAGCCGGCGGCGCCCGCGCGCAGGAGCTGGAAGACGTAGGTCTCGTCCTCGTGCATGGTGAGGGCCAGGACCTGCACCTCGGGGTGCGTGGCCTTGAGGCGCTGGGTGGCCTCGATGCCGCCGACCCCGGGCATGCTGATGTCCATGATGACGACCTGGGGGTGCACCGTGGCCACCAGGTCCAGGGCCTGCTGTCCGTCCCCTGCCTCGCCCACGACCTCGATGTCCGGCTCCCGGCCGAGGATCATCCGCACGCCCTCGCGGACGATCGCGTGATCGTCGGCCACGAGCACCTTAATCCTGGCCATCGGCCTCCATCTGCACCGGGATCACCGCTTCCACCCGGGTGCCGCCGCCCTCCCGGGACGACATCCGCACCGTGCCGCCGAGCAGCTCGGCGCGCTCGCGCATCCCCAGCAGCCCCATCCCGCCCTCGCGCCGCGTCGTGACCTGGGAGAGGTTGAACCCGCGGCCGTCGTCGCTGATCGCCACCCGCACGGCCTGCGGCGTGACGGCGATGTCGATCCCGGCCCGGGCGGCCTGAGCGTGCTTCAAGATGTTCGTGAGCGCCTCCTGCACGATGCGGAAGACGGCGGTTTCGATGTGGTGCGGCAGGCGGTCGTCCGCGCCGGCGATGCTCATCGCGACCTGCAGCCCCTGCGGCTCGATGTTCTCCTTCACGTACCAGCGCACCGCGGCGGCGAGGCCCAGGTCGTCCAGGATGGTCGGGCGGAGGTCGTAGATCATGCGGCGCACCTCGGCCAGGGTGTCCTCGGCGATGCCGCGCAGGCGCGCCAGCCGCTCCGGGGCCACGCCCTGGGCGCCGGCCTGCTCGGCCATCTCCAGGTTGAGGATCAGCGCGGTGAGCGCCTGGCCGGCCTCGTCGTGCAGCTCGCGGGCGATGCGCCGCCGCTCGTCCTCCTGCGCCGTGATCAGCTTCTCGAGCAGCTTGCCGCGCAGGGCCTCCTTCTCGCGCAGCTCCTCGTGCAGGCGGGCCCGCTCGGCGGCGAGGCCGATCTGATCCCCGATCGCCGACAGGGTGGCCAGCTCGCGGGGGCTGAGGGAGCGGCGGGAGGGCAGCACGAGGTTCATCACGCCGATCAGCCCGCCGCCGGCCGTGCGCAGGGGCACCGTGGCGTGGCGCGGCTGGCTCCAGCCGGCCTGCTCCAGGCGCTGGCAGTTCACGATGTTCACGGCCTGGGTCAGCGCCCCGTCCCGCAGCAGCTGCAGGCAGCGGCAGTCCCCGCGCATCGCCGCCATCCCGGTCGCGGCCAGGGGGGTGGGCAGGTGCTCCGCGGCGGCGACGTGGAACTCCGAGCCGTCACGCAGGAAGATCCAGCCGCCGTCCAGGCCCATCATCGCGACCAGCTGCCGCAGGGCTTCACTGAGGGCCCCGCGCGTGTTCAACGAGCGGTTCAGCGTCTCGGCCACCGTGCGCATCGTGATCAGCTCGCGGGTGCGCTGCCAGGCCCACAGGATGATGCCCATGCCGAAGGCCAGGGTGAAGATGCCGGAGAACGCCGCGCCGATCGGGGCGAGCTCGGGGTGGGCCCGCAGGAACGGATAGTCGAGCGCATGGATCCCGGTGAGCAGCAGGCCCCAGAACAGCAGCCGCGCGCTCGAGGTGAGCAGCCCGCCTTCGCGCCGGTACAGGAGCGAGGCGGCGATCACGAAGCCCGCCGCCCCGGCCGCCGAAGCCGTGGCGGCCGCGGCGATCCAGGACACGGGCTGCAGCACCGCGGCGAGCAGGGCCGCGCCGGCGGCAGCCGCCGTGCTCCACCACAGCGGCCGGAAGCTGTAGACCATGGCCCAGGCCGCGGCGATGAACGAGGCGTGCCGCAGGGCGTACCAGGCCGGATCGGCGCCCATGGCGAGCAGCGCCTCGATGAAGACATGGACGGCGAAGAAGCCGTAGCCGAGCGACCACCAGCCGAAGAGCCGCTCACGGCCGTCCAGGTACCGGAGGAGGAGGAAGAGCGCGACGACGAGGTGGATGCCCACGCCGACGGTGAGCGCGGCGACGAGAGGACTCATCCCTCCCGCCATTCGCGCCGCGGGCGGGCGACTCCTGGACGGGGTATGATAGAGGAGGATTGATGAAACGGATCGCGCTCCTCACGAGCGGCGGCGATGCGCCGGGGATGAACGCGGCGATCCGCGCCGTCGTGCGGACCGCCCTGGCCCGGGGCTGCGAGGTCCTGGGCGTGCGGCTGGGGTACGCCGGGCTCATCGCCGGCGAGCTCTTCCCGCTGTCGGCACGGGACGTCGGCGGGATCATGCAGCAGGCCGGCACCGTCCTCCGCAGCGCCCGCGCCCCCGAGTTCAAGCAGGAAGCCGGCCGCCGCCGCGCCCTCGACGTCCTGGAGCAGTGCGCCGTCGACGGCCTCGTCGTGATCGGCGGCAGCGGCACGCAGGCCGGCGCGTATGAGCTCTCCCGCATGGGCTTCCCGGTGGTCGGCGTGGCCTCGACGATCGACAACGACCTCTACGGCACCGAGATGAGCATCGGTGTGGACACGGCCCTGAACATCGGGCTGGAGGCGATCGACCGGCTGAAGGCCACCGCCTCCGCGCTGCAGCGGGCGTTCCTCTTGGAAGTGATGGGACGGGACTGCGGGTACCTGGCGCTGATGGTCGGGCTGGCGGGCGGCGCCGAGGCCGTGGTCATCCCCGAGTACGAGACCGACCCGGAGACGCTGATCGACGAGCTGCGCGGAGCGTATGAGCGCGGCAAGGCCCACAGTATCGTGGTCGTGGCGGAGGGCGCGCGCTACGATGCGGAGCGCCTGGCGCACTACTTCCAGGAGCACCGGGACCGCATCGGCTTCACCGTGCGCGCCACCATCCTCGGCCACGTGCAGCGCGGCGGCATCCCCACCGCCTTCGACCGCCTCCTCGCCACCCGGCTGGGCGCGGGCGCCGTGGCCGAGCTGACCGCGGGGGGGCACGGCGTGATGATGGGCCTGGCGCACGACGAGATCGTGCCGATCCCGCTCGCCGAGGTCGCCAAGAACCGCAAGACGCTGGATCCCCGGCTCCTGGAGCTGACCAAGGTGCTGGCACGATGACACCGACGCTCGGCAAGATCCGTGGTGTGCAGCAGCTGTCGGACGACCGCGGCATCCTCGCCATGTGCGCGATGGACCACCGCGGCTCCCTGCAGCGGATGCTCGACCCCCAGCATCCGGAGCGCGTCGGTCCCA
>DASUAK010000038.1:0-7108 GCA_035763845.1 bacterium
CCGCGGTGGTGCGCCCGTGAGCGCCCTCGCCGCGCCCTACGCCGGGAAGATCGTCTCGCCGGAGGAGGCGGTCCGCCTGATCGCCCCCGGCATGCGGGTCTTCCTCTCGGGCAACTGCTCGGTGCCCCAGACGCTGCTGGCCGCTCTCGTCGGCCGCGCGCCGGAGCTGCACGACGTCGAGATCGTGCAGGTTCTGACGATCGGGCCGGCCGAGTACGTGGCCCCGGGGATGGAGCGGCACTTCCGCGTCAACACCCTCTTCATCAGCGACAACGTCCGGGCCGCGGTGAACGAGGGGCGGGCCGACTTCACGCCGTGCTTCCTGGGCGAGATCCCCAAGCTCTTCCGCACCGGCCAGCTGCCCGTGGACGTGGCGCTCGTGCACGTCTCGCCGCCCGACGAGCACGGCTTCTGCTCCTTCGGCATCGAGGTGGGCCTGACGAAGCCGGCGGCGCAGTCGTCCAAGATCATCGTCGCGGAGATGAACCCGCGCATGCCCAGGACGCTCGGGGACAGCTTCATCCACATCAGCAAGATCGACTACATCGTCCCCGTGGATTACGTGCTCCCCGAGGTCCGGATGGCCAGCGGCGACGAGGTTGCCCTGCGCATCGCCGATCACATCGCGGGGATGATCCCGGACGGCGCGACGCTGCAGACCGGTATCGGGGCGATCCCCGATGCCGTGCTCAGCCGGCTCGGCGGCCACAAAGACCTCGGGGTCCACACCGAGCTGTTCAGCGACGGCGTGATCGATCTGATCACCAGGGGGGTAGTCACCGGGGAGCGGAAGACCCTTCATCCCGGCAAGGTCATCGCGGGGTTCGTCCTGGGGACGCAGCGCCTCTACGACTTCATCCACGACAACCCGGTGATCGAGTTCCACCCTACCGACTACACGAACGACCCGTTCATCATCGCCCAGAATGCGAAGATGGTCGCCATCAACTCCGCGATCGAGGTGGATCTCACCGGACAGGCGTGCGCAGACAGCGTCGGCCCCCGCCTGTACAGCGGCGTGGGCGGTCAGGTCGACTTCATCTACGGGGCGTCGCGCTCGCCCGGGGGGATCCCGATCATCGCCCTCCCGAGCACGGCTCTGGGCGGGAAGGCGTCCCGCATCGTGGCGATGCTCAAGCCGGGCGCCGGGGTGACCACCAGCCGCAACCACATCCGCTACGTGGTCACCGAGCACGGCGTGGCCGACCTCTACGGGAAGACGGTGCGCGAGCGCGCCCGCCAGCTGATCGAGATCGCCGCGCCGGACTTCCGCGAGCCCCTGGAGCGGGAGGCCCACACCCTCCGGTACCTGTAGGAGCCCCATATCGGCCCACCGCCCGATACCGCCCTCTGTGCGCGCTTCCTACGATGTACGTGGGTACCCGTCCGGTGAGCCATCGGGTGGAGGTCTTCGTCGGCCCCTTCGGCAGCGGCAAGACGGAGGTGGCCCTGAACCGCGCGCTCTCCCTGGTCCGCGCCGGCACCTCCGCACTCTCCGTACCCTCTGTCACCTTCATCGACCTGGATGTCGTGGACCCATACTTCCGTGCCCGGGATGCCAGGGTGGTACTCGAAGCCGCCGGGATCCGATTCGTGGCCCCGGCGCCGGAGTGGGATCGGGTGGATCTTCCGCTGCTGACGACGGAGATGTTGGCCGTCCCACGGGACGGCCAACTGCTCATCGACGCGGGCGGTGAGGCCCACGGCGCGCTGGTGCTCCGGCAGCTCGGGCGCCTGCTGCCCGCCGACGCGGCGATCTACCTCGTCGTGAACCCCTACCGGCCCTTCATGCGCACGCCGGAGCGGATCGATGTCGCCCGCCGTCGCATGGAGGAGGCCGCGGGCGTGGCGGTTACCGCCCTCATCGCGAACCCGCATCTCAATCTCGCCACGACGCCGGAGGTCATTCAGAGCGGATTCCACATCGTCCGTGAGGCGTCGTTGCGAATGCGGTTGCCCGTTGCCTGGACCGCTGTCGCTGCCGACCTCGTGGGAAAGGTTGATCTTCCCGGCGTGGTCATGCCGCTTGTCTTTCACATGCTGCCCCCCTGGGAGCTGGAGGTCGCCTGAGGTGCCCAAGGTCGTCGTCGACATCGAGCGCTGCAAGGGCTGCGAGCTGTGCGTGAACGCGTGCCCGCCGAGGGTCCTGGCGATGAGCACGACGCTGAACACCCGCGGATTCTACCCCGTGATGCTGATCGACGACGAGCGCTGCACGTCGTGCGCGGCCTGCGCCATCGTCTGTCCCGACACGGCGCTCACGGTCTACAAAGCCGAACGCGCGGCGGTGAGGTGACGCGATGGCGACGATGGTGACGGACCGCATCCTGATGAAGGGGAACGAGGCGATCGCCGAGGCGGCGATCCGGGCGGGCGTCGGGGCCTACTTCGGCTACCCGATCACCCCCCAGAGCGAGATCTCCGAGTACCTGGCCGCGCACCTGCCGGAGCACGGGGGCGTCTTCCTCCAGGCCGAGAGCGAGGTCGCCGCGATCAACATGGTGTACGGCGCATCCGGCGCCGGCGCGCGCGTGATGACCTCGACCAGCAGCCCCGGGATCAGCCTGATGCAGGAAGGGCTCTCCTACATCGTCGGGTCGGAGCTGCCCTGCGTGATCATCAACGTGATGCGCGGGGGGCCGGGCCTCGGCAACATCGCACCCTCCCAGGCCGACTACTTCCAGGCCACGAAGTCGGCCGGCCACGGAGACGGCCGCAACCTCGTCCTCGCCCCGGCGACGATCCAGGAGGCGGCGGATCTGACAGTGCTCGCCTTCGACCTGGCCGAGCGCTACCGCAATCCGGTGATGGTCCTCACCGACGGTATCACCGGCCAGATGATGGAGCCGGTGGCCTTCCGCGCCGACGCTCCCTTGGCCCACGCCGCGCCCGCGTGGGCGACGACCGGGGCGGGGGCGGGGCCGGTGCGCCTCATCAACTCCATCTATCTCGAGCCCGACGCGCTGGAGGCGCACAACCGCCGGCTTCAGGAGAAGTACACGCGCATGCGCGCCGAGGTGCGCTGGGAGGCCTACCGGATGGACGACGCCGTGGTGGCCATCGCCGCGTACGGCCTCGTCGCCCGCATCGCCCGCACCACGGTCGACCGGGCGCGCGCCAAGGGGCTGCGCGCGGGGCTGCTGCGGCCGATCACCGTCTATCCCTTCCCGAGCGAGCCGTTCGCCGCTGCGGCGTCGCAGGTCGCGGGGATCCTCACCGTGGAGATGAGCGCGGGCCAGATGGTGGAGGACGTCCGGCTGGCGGTGGAAGGCCGCGGGCCGGTGGGCTTCTACGGGCGGCTCGGCGGCGTCATCCCCACGCCGCCGGAGATCCTGGCGCAGCTCGAGCGGTTCGCCGCGGAGGTGCAGAGCCGATGAAGCAGATCGTGGCGCGCCCGAGCTCGCTCTCCGACACGCCGATGCACTACTGTCCGGGCTGCACGCACGGCGTGGCCCACCGCCTGGTGGCCGAGGTGATCGACGAGCTGGGCGTGCGCGGCCGCACGGTCGGCGTGGCCTCGGTGGGCTGTTCGGTCTTCGCCTACAACTACTTCAACCTGGACTTCCAGCAGGCGGCGCACGGGCGCGCCCCGGCCGTGGCGACGGGGATCAAGCGCGTCCTGCCGGACCGCGTCGTGTTCACCTATCAGGGCGACGGCGACCTGGCCGCGATCGGTACGGCCGAGATCGTCCACGCCGCCAACCGCGGCGAGCGCATCACCGTGATCTTCATCAACAACGCGGTCTACGGCATGACCGGCGGGCAGATGGCGCCGACGTCGCTGCCCGGGATGCGCACGACGACGAGCCCCTTCGGCCGCGACGTGCGCACCGCCGGCTACCCGATCCACGTCGTCGAGATGCTGGCCACGCTGCGCGGGGCCGCGTACCTCGCGCGGGTGTCCCTGCACAACGTGGCCGCCATCACCAAGGCCAAGCGGGCGGTGCGCAAGGCGTTCCAGACGCAGCTCGACGGGAAGGGGTTCTCCCTCGTGGAGATCCTCTCCACCTGCCCGGTGACCTGGGGGAAGACGCCGGTCGACGCTCTGCGCTGGCTGGAGACGGAGATGCTGCCGGCCTTCCCGCTGGGCGAGTTCACAACCGACGGGCAGAAGGAGCGGGCGTAGCGATGGCCTCGATGGAGCTCGTGATCGCGGGGTTCGGGGGGCAGGGCATCCTGTTCCTCGGGGAGATGCTCACCAAGGCGGCGATCCTCGAGGGAGCGCAGGCGACGTGGATGCCGGCCTACGGCCCGGAGCAGCGCGGCGGCACGGCGACGTGCACCGTGGTCATCGCGGACGAGCAGATCGGGTCCCCGGTGACGGCCGATCCCGACGCCGTGATCGTGCTGAACCGGCCCTCGATGGACAAGTTCGAGCCCCGCGTGCGGGCCGGCGGCGTGCTCATCATCAACGCCTCGATGGTGGACCGGCCGCCCATCCGCGCCGACATCACCGCCGTGGCGGTGGACGCCGCGGCCGAGGCGAAAGCCCTCGACAAGCCGCAGGTCGCCAACATGGTCCTGCTCGGTGCGCTGCTGGCCGTCCGGCCGGTCGTGGCCCTGGAGACGGTGGCCCGCGCGCTGGCCCTCCACTTCCCGCCCGACCGCCAGCATCTCGTCGAAATCAACGTCACCGCCCTCACACGCGGGGCGGCCGCCGCCCTCCGGCAGCTGCCCGCGCCCGGGCGCGTGGCCTAGCGAGGCGCGTCATGGGAGAGCCCGCACGGAAGCTGGAGAGGGACGGTCAGCGTTCTGCGCACCGTCCGGCGCCGGAGCTGCGCCTGGTCCGGCCGGCCGACGAGCGCGAGCAGGCCGAGGCCTGGGTGCTCGAGGCGATCATGGCCTGCTACTGCACCGTGCGCCGCGAAGACTAGCACTGCGAAAACGTCCGGGCTGGAGGGGGAGACGATGTCAACCGTCGATGCGCGCATCAAGGAATTTCTGGCCCAATCACGGATCGCCGTGGCCGGCGTGTCACGGACCCGCCAGGACGCGGCCAACCTCATCTACCGCCGCTTCAAAGCGCTCGGCTATCAGGTCTTTCCGGTGAACCCCAACGCGCAGACGGTGGAGGGGGATCCCTGCTACCCCAACCTCGCGGCGATCCCCGGTGGAGTGGAGGGCGTCGTCATCGCCACCCGCCCGCAGATCGCCGGCGAGATCGTCCGGCAGTGCCCGGCGGCGGGCGTCCGAACGGTCTGGATGCACCAATCGATGGCCCACGGAGGCCGCAGCGTCTCTCCGGAGGCCGTTGCGTTCTGCGAAGCGAACGGGATCAGCGTGATCGCCGGCGGCTGCCCCCTGATGTACGGACGGACCTCGGATTTCGGGCACCGCTGCATGCGGTGGATGATGCGGTTCACCGGTGGACTGCCCACGTCGCGGGCGGCATGAGGGGACGAGAACTAGGGCCGGAGGACGTTCCGGGCGAGGAAGAGCACGTTGGCCGGCCGCTCGGCCAGCCGCCGCATGAAGTACGGGTACCATGAGGTCCCGAACGGCACGTAGACCCGCACCCGGTACCCTTCCGCCACGAGCTGCTCCTGCAGATCCCGCCTGATCCCGTAGAGGAGCTGGAACTCGAACCGCTCCGGGGCGATCCCCCGGCGGGCCGCGAACGCCCGGGCGTGGTCGATCAGTCCCTCGTCGTGCGTGGCCAGCGCGTGATGGCTCCCCGAGGCCAGCAGATGCTCGCTGATGTCCGCGTACGCCCGGTCCACGTCCGCCTTCTTCGGATACGCGATCGCCGGCGGCTCCGCGTACGCGCCTTTGCACAGCCGGATGCCGACCCCCCGGGCGACGTAGCGCTCGACGTCCTGCGGAGTGCGGTACAGGTACGCCTGCAGGACGATGCCCGCGTTCCGCACGCCGCCGTCCCAGACGCGGTCGAAGACCTCGAGGGTCCGGGGCAGGCGTGCGCTG
The DNA here is from genome assembly GCA_035763845.1 of bacterium. Taxonomy (GTDB): domain Bacteria; phylum Sysuimicrobiota; class Sysuimicrobiia; order Sysuimicrobiales; family Kaftiobacteriaceae; genus Kaftiobacterium. The sequence continues at coordinate 5,923 of DASUAK010000038.1, forward strand.
TCTTCCATGTCCACCCGGACGAAGGTGCCCACGCCGTGGGCCGTCCGGGCGATCCGGTCCAGCAGCCCGGCGGTCAGATCGGTGGAGAGATCGAGCCCCAGCTGGGACAGCTTCAGCGAGACGTGAGCGCGGAGACGCCGGTGGAAGATCCCGTTGAGCAGCTCGACGTAGCCCCGTGCGGCGGCCTGCGCGTCGTCCTCGCCGGCGGTGGCCTCGCCGAGGATGTCCAGCGTGGCGTCGATCCCCCGGTCGTTCAGCGCGGCGACGGCGTCGAGCGCCTCCCCCATCGTCTCGCCGGGCACGAACCGCCGCACCGCAGGGCGGAGCAGACGCGAGCGTGAAGCGGCCGCGCGGGCCGTGGGATTGCGGGAGAGGTCAAGGAGCATCCGCCGCAGCATGGTTTCCTGTCCGCATTACCGCACGGAGGTTCCCCCCTGCCAATCGGTCGGGCGCCTGATGAGGTCATCCGAGCATCGGTCCAGACACGGTGAGCCATAAGGCGTTTTGCACCGTGGGACCGGAGGGAAAAAGAACAGAGAACAGAGCAGAGTCATCGGAACGCGCGACACTTCCTCGACAACAGGAGAGCGCAAAACCAGGCGCGGCAGGGGCGTTCAGCCCCTGCCGCTTGGTGTGCCATGGCCTCGACACGGGGATTGCTCAAGTGCTGGGTGGAGCAGGGAAATCCGGCCGCGATCGTGCGCGCGCAGGGCGAGGTCGATCTGTCGTCGGCCGATATCCTGCGGAGCTGCATCGAGCGGGCCTTCCGCCGCGCCCGCCCGGTGGTCGTGGACCTGTCGCAGGTGACCTACATGGACGGCAGCGGGTTCCGGGTGCTGGAAACGATGACGGCACGGGCCGGCGGGGAGGCGCGCGCGTTCTGGGTTGTGCCGGGCGGGCATGTCCGGCGGCTCCTCACACTCCTCGGCCTGCGGACGATCCCCGTAGCCGACTCCCTCGAAGAGGCGATCGATCGCTGTTTCCTCGCGCGAGGGTAGATGTCGTCCCCCCCGTCAGACATCTCCGCCCGCCCGCAGGGGCTGGAACCCTAGCCGAAGAGCCCGAGCAACCCGATCACGATCAAATAGAGCGCGACGATGTAGTTCAGCAGCCGCGGCATGATCAGGATCAGGATGCCGGCGATCAGGGCGACGAGCGGGCTCAGCGTCTGCGGTGTCATCGCGTC
>DASUAK010000039.1:0-3608 GCA_035763845.1 bacterium
CCCGGCGCGGTTGACGGGGGTCCTCAGCCGTCAGTATAATGACAGGGCCTGAAACGCGATGAGCGGAAGCAGTAGGCTGGCGCTCGGGACCGAGCGAGCCGGTGGATCGGGTGGAACGACCGGCGCCAGGAGCCAGCCGAACTCGTCCGCGAGCAGCAGGTCCGACGCGGGAACCCGCCAGGACCGCCGTCCCTCACACGATACGTGAGTCGAGTTGGACAGCGCAGGGGGCTGTAGCTCAGCGGGAGAGCGCCCGCTTGGCGTGCGGGAGGTCGAGGGTTCAATTCCCTCCAGCTCCACCAGAGCGCTGTCAACGTGGGTGGTACCGCGGAGCCGTCTTCGTCCCATGGACGCAGGCGGCATTTGTGTTTCCCGGCACCTGCAGTCGTGCGCGGGTCCTGCGGGCCCGCAGCCGCTAGACCGGAGGAGACGAAGATGGCAGGCGCGGCATCGATCTGGTTCAACGGAGCATTGGTGAAGGCCGAGGAGGCCCGCGTGCCGGTGACGGCCCACGCGCTGCACTACGGCAGCAGCGTCTTCGAGGGGATCCGGGCGTACGCCACGGAGCAGGGGACGGCCGTCTTCTGCCTGGACCAGCACGTGCGGCGCCTGGTCGACTCGTGCCGCATCATCCGGATGCCCCTGCCGTACAGCACGGGCCAGATGGCCGAGGCGATCCTGGCCACGGTGCGCGCGAACGGACATCAGAGCTGTTACATCCGACCGATCGTCTTCCGCGGGGCGGGCACCTTCAGCCTCGATCCGCGCAAGGCGTCGGTGGAAGTGGCGATCATCACCTTCGAGTGGGGCCGCTATCTGGGGGCCGATGCGGTGGAGGAGGGCGTGGACGTCATGGTCAGCTCGTGGCGCCGTGCGGCGCCCGATACCGCGGCGCCGATGGCCAAGATCGGCGGCCAGTACGTGACGTCGCAGCTCATCGCCATGGAGGCGGCGGACAACGGCTTCACGGAGGGGATCGCGCTCGACGCGCAGGGCTTTGTGAGTGAAGGCAGCGGCGAGAACATCTTCGTGGTGCGGGACGGCACGGTCCACACGCCGCCCCTGTCCGCGGCCGTGCTGCCCGGGGTGACCCGGGGGGCGGTCCTGACCCTGCTGCGGGACCTCGGGGTGCCGGTGCGGGAGGAGCCGATGCTGCGCGAGATGCTCTACACCGCGGAGGAGGTATTCTTCACCGGCACGGCCGCTGAGATCACGCCGATCCGGTCGGTGGACCGGATCACTGTCGGCGCGGGGCGGCGGGGTCCGGTCACAGCCCAGGTGGCGGAGCAATTCTTCGGGATCACGAGCGGCCGGCTGCCGGACCGGCACGGATGGCTGACCCATGTCCGCCAGGGGCCGCCCACCCCGGGCGCCGGACCCGCGCAGCGATCGGCGGACGGGGGACAGCCCAGCGATCGCGATCGAGTGGCCGGCGACCGCCCGGCCGCGCCGGCGAGAGGCCGGGAGCAGGGCGGACGGTAGGAGGAGCAGGCGAGATGGTACAGCGGTACGATCCGACGGGGATCGAGGCGAAGTGGCAGGCGCGCTGGGAGGCCGACGGGCTGTACCGCGCGCGTGACTTCGACCGGCGGCCCAAGTGGTACTTCCTGACGATGTATCCCTATCCGTCGGGCGATCTCCACATCGGCCACTGGTACGCGATGGCGCCCTCCGACGCCGCGGCCCGCTTCCGGCGGATGCAGGGGTACAACGTGATGTTCCCGATCGGCTTCGACGCCTTCGGGCTGCCCGCGGAGAACGCCGCCATCCAGCACGGCATCCATCCGTATACCTGGACGATGGCGAACATCGAGCGGATGCGCGGGCAGCTGCGCTCGATGGGCGCGATGTGGGACTGGAGCCGCGAGGTCGTGACCTGCGACCCCGACTACTACAAGTGGAACCAGTGGTTCTTCCTGAAGATGCACGAGCGCGGTCTGGCCTACCGCGCGCTGGCGCCCGTGGACTGGTGCCCGAAGGACAATACGACCCTGGCCCGGGAGCAGGTGGTCGGCGAGGAGCGCGTCTGCGAGCGGTGCGGGACGCCGGTGATCAAGAAGAACCTGGAGCAGTGGTTCCTGAAGATCACGGCGTACGCCGACGAGCTGCTGGACTTCTCGGGCATCGAGTGGCCCGACCGCGTGCGCACGCTGCAGGAGAACTGGATCGGCCGCAGCCGCGGGGTCGAGTTCGAGCTGAAGGTCGCCGGCCATCCCGGGGCGTCGTTCCGCGTCTTCACCACGCGCCCGGACACCGTGTACGGGATGACCTTCGCCGTCCTGGCCCCCGAGCATCCGCTGCTGGACCGGCTGACCGCCGCGGAGCGCCGGGGCGAGGTGGAGGCGTACAAGTTCAAGGCCGCCCGGGAGTCCGACATCGAGCGGATGTCTACGGAGAAGGAGCGGGACGGCGTCTTCATCGGCGCGTACGCCCTGAACCCGATGAACGGGGCGCGGGCGCCGATCTTCATCGCCGACTACGTCCTGCTGACCTACGGCACGGGCGCGATCCAGGGCGTGCCCGCGCATGACGCGCGCGACTTCGACTTCGCGAAGAAGTACGATCTTCCGATCCCTGTCGTGGTCGCGCCGCCCGGCTGGAATGGCGCGCCCCTGCGCGAAGCGTACCTGGGCGAGGGGACGATGGTGAATTCGAGTCCCTTCGACGGCATGCCGTCGAGCGAAGGGTGGGAGCGCATCGCGGATGCCATGGAGCAGCGGCGCATCGGCGAGCGCAAAGTCAACTACCGGCTGCATGACTGGCTGATCAGCCGCCAGCGCTACTGGGGGACGCCGATCCCCATCATCTACTGTCGCCGCTGCGGCGCCGTGCCGGTGCCCGAGCGCGATCTGCCCGTCCGGCTGCCGGAAGACGCCGCGTTCACGCCCACGGGGGAGTCGCCGCTGCGGGCTCACGAGACGTTCCGCAACGTCCCCTGCCCGAACTGCGGCGGGGAGGCGGAGCGCGAGACCGACACGATGGACACCTTCATCGACTCCTCGTGGTACCAGTACCGCTACGTCAGCCCGGAGGAACCGGACCGGCCCTTCGATCCGAAGCGCGGCGGCTACTGGCTGCCCGTGGACCAGTACACGGGCGGCGTCGAGCACGCCGTGATGCACCTGCTGTACACGCGTTTCTGGACGAAGGTGATGCGGGACATGGGGCTGGTGACCTTCGGCGAGCCGATGACCCGCCTGTTCAACCAGGGCGTGATCCTGGGCGAAGACGGCGAGAAGATGAGTAAGTCGCGCGGCAACGTGGTCAATCCGGATGACTACGTCACGACGATGGGCGCGGACGTGGTGCGCACCTACCTGATGTTCATCGGGCCGTGGGAGGGCGGCGGTCCGTGGAACAGCCGGGGCATCGAGGGCGCCCAGCGCTTCATCCAGCGGGTGTGGGCCCTGGCCGCGGCGGAGGTTGCGCCGGCGGGAGCGGGGGGGACGGCGCCGGCGGGGACGTCCCCCAACGGCGTCCGCGAGCTGCGCCACTGGACGCACAAGACGATCCAGAAGGTCACCGAGGACCTGGAGGGCTTCCAATTCAACACCGCGATCGCGGCGATGATGGAGTTCGTGAACTACCTGACGAAGGCGCGGGAGGCG
>DASUAK010000040.1:0-5840 GCA_035763845.1 bacterium
TGGGCCGGGCGATCGAACAGCGGCTGCCCCGGGAGCACTGACCGTGGGTCGCGCGGGCCGGAAGATCCTGATCGCCGCCGCGCTGTTCGTCCTGGTAGGCGGCTACCTCGCCTACAGCGGCGCGCGCAGCTCGATGGCCTACTACCTCACGGTGGGGGAACTGCTCGACCGACGGGCGACCCTTGCCGGCTCCGACATCCGCCTGAGCGGCCAGGTGGCCGTGGACGGGCTCGTCTGGGATCAGGTGTCGGGGAACCTCCGGTTCCAGGTCACCGACGGCACGCGGGCCATCCCGGTGAAGTATCGGGGGGTCGTGCCGGACGCGTTCAAGCCTGGGGCGGACGTCGTCCTCGAGGGGCGGTACGACGGCACCGCGTTCACCGCGGAGCGGCTGTTCGCGAAGTGCCCCTCGAAGTTCGAGGCGAAGCCGGAAGGCTAGGACTGTAAGGAGGATGGGCGATGAGTGAAGTCGGGACGCTCGCGATCGGCATGGCGTTCCTGGTCTCGCTGTACGGGGTCGCCGCGCCGCTGCTGGGCACGGGCCTGCGGCGTCCCGAGCTGGTGCGCAGCGGCCGCAACGCCGTCTACGCCAACGCGCTGCTGCTCGGAGCGGCGTCGGCCGCGCTGACCTACGCCCTGCTGACCCGGGACTTCGGCAACGCCTACGTCGCCAGCTACAGCAGCCGCGATCTGAGCTTCTGGTACACGCTGTCCTCGTTCTGGGCGGGGCAGGCCGGATCGCTGCTGTTCTGGGCCGTGATGCTGGCCGGCTTCTCGGCGCTGGTCGTCTGGCGCCACGGGGGCCTGCGCGACCTGCAGCCGTACGTCATCGCCGTCCTCATGGGCACCAGCGCGTTCTTCACGATGCTGCTCACCTTCGTGAGCAGCCCGTTCCAGCGGCTGCCCTTCCCGCCGGCCGATGGCTCCGGCCTGAACCCGCTGCTGCAGAACCCGGGCATGTTCTTCCACCCGCCCACGCAGTACCTCGGGTACGTCGGCTTCACCATCCCCTTCGCCTTCGCCCTGGCCGCGCTGGCGGCGCGGCGGCTGGACGACGAGTGGATCCGGGCCACCCGCCGCTGGACCCTGTTGAGCTGGTTCTTCCTCTCCTGGGGCCTCATCTTCGGGATGATGTGGGCTTACGTGGAGCTGGGCTGGGGCGGCTACTGGGCCTGGGACCCGGTCGAGAACGCGGCCCTCATGCCGTGGCTCACCGCGACGGCGTTCCTCCACTCCGTGATGATCCAGGAGAAGCGGGACATGCTGAAGGTGTGGAACATCGTCCTCGTCGTCCTCACCTTCTCCCTCTCCATCTTCGGCACGTTCCTGACGCGCAGCGGGGTGCTGAGCTCGGTGCACTCCTTCGCCCTCAGCTCGATGGGGCCGCTGTTCTTCGTCTTCATCCTGCTGATCCTGGGGGTCTCCACGATCCTGCTCATCACCAGGCTGCCGGCGCTGCGCAGCGCCGCGGAGCTCGACTCGCTCGTCTCCCGGGAGTCCAGCTTCCTGTTCAACAACCTCATCCTGGTGGGCGCGGCCTTCTCGGTCTTCCTCGGCACCGTCTTCCCGATCATCAGCGAGGCGGTGCGCGGGGTGAAGATCAGCGTCGGGCCGCCGTTCTTCAACCAGGTGAACGTCCCGATCGGGCTGGCCCTCCTCTTCCTGATGGGCGTCTGCCCGTTGCTGGCCTGGCGGAAGGCGTCGATCCGGAACCTCACCCGCGGATTCCTGATCCCGGGCGCCTTCGGCGCGCTCTCCGCGCTGATCCTCCTCGCCGTGGGGATGAGCCATCCCGTGGCGCTGGCCGCCTTCGCCCTGTGCGTCTTCGTCACGGCAGCCATCGCGCAGGACTTCCACCGTGCGGCAATGGTCCGCCGCAGCCACGGCGAGTCCTACGGGCGCGCCGCGGTGATGCTCGTGGCCCGGAACCACCGGCGGTACGGCGGGGCCGTCGTGCACCTCGGCATGATCCTCCTGTTCGCGGGGATGGCGGGCGGCGCGTTCGCCACGGAGAAGGAAGCCATTCTGCAAAAGGGCGAGACGGTCTCGATCAACCAGTACACGCTGCGGTACGAGGGGGCCAGCACCTACCCGACGCAGAGCGCGGTGGTGACCGCGGCCACCCTCACCCTCTTCAACGACACCCACCGCATCGGCGTGATGACGCCCCAGCGCAACATCCACAAGACGCACGAAGAGCAGCCGATGACGGAGGTGGCGATCCGCAGCGGCCTGCGCGAGGACCTCTACGTCATCCTGGCCGGGCTGGGCGACGACGGGACGGCAAACTTCCGGGTGATCGTGAACCCGCTGATGATGTGGATGTGGATCGGCAGCGTGGTCCTTACGCTGGGTACGATGATCGCCTTCTGGCCGGAGCGCGGTGAAGCGCTCCGCAACCGCGCCCGGTACGTCGTGGAGACGCCGTGATGCGCGCCGCCCTGCTCCTCACCGCCGTCCTGGGCCTGCTGCTCGCCGCCGTGCCGGAGCGCGCGCACGGGGCGGACCGCGGCCTGGCGGGCGAGTTCATGTGCCAGTGCGGGTGCGCCCTGACGCTGTCCAGCTGCACGCACCTCTCCTGCGGCCCGCGGGACCAGGCGCTCGCGGAGATCGCCCGGCTTGAGGGCCAGGGACAGGACCGGGGACAGATCCGCGCCGCCTTCATCCGGCAGTACGGCGAGGGTGTGCTCGCGGCGCCCCTGCGGCAGGGCTTCAATCTTCTCGCCTACTGGGGACCGTACTGGGTCATCGCGGCCGGCGGACTGATGATCGTCCTCCTCGCCGCGGCGTGGTCGCGGCGCCCCCGGCCGCAGGGCGATGATGCGGTGGAGCCGGCCTTGACCGATGAGCAGCGGGCGATGCTCGAGCGCGCGCTGCGCAATTTGAAGGACTGAGGGGGCTGAGATGGAGCTGCTGGCAATGACGGTTCTGATCGCGGCGGTCGCGGTGTTGATCCTTGCCCCCCTGCTGCGGCCCCGCGCTGACGATCGGACTGTCGGTGTTCCGGGCCGGGGGGCCGCGCCGACCGCGCAAAGCCACGCCGCTCTCGCCGCCATCAAGGAACTTGAGTTCGACTTCGCCACCGGCAAGATCGCCGAGGACGACTACCGCATGCTGCGCAGCCGGTACGAGGTGCGCGCGGTGGATGCGCTCACCGAGGCCGCGCCGGCTCGGCCGGATCCGGTGCCCGCACAACGCGGCCGGACCGCGGATGAGGCGCTGGAGGCCGAGATCCGTGCGGCGCGCGGGCGGCGGTTCTGCGCCGCCTGCGGGGAGAAGCTGCCCGCGGGGGCCCGCTTCTGCCCGAGCTGCGGCGGCGCGGTGGAGGTGAGCGCATGAGGATCCTGGCGCTGTTGGGGGTGATCCTGCTCGCCGCCTTCCCGGTCTTCGCCGCGGCGCCCGCGCCGCGGATGATCGCGGGGACCGTGACGAACCACACCGGTACGGCCCGGCCGGTCGCGGGCATCGAGGTCAAGCTCACCACCTATGCCAACGGGGCGGAGGCCGACTGGAAGACAGTCGCGACGTCGCCGCGCGGAGAGTTCGCCTTCACCGTCCCCGCCGATCCCCAGCACAGCTACGCCGTTCAGGTGAAATACAAGGGCGGGGAGTACGACAGCCCGGCCATCGTCTTTGAACCCGGGGAGACGGCCAGGCGCGTGGCGCTCCGGGTCTTCGAGCCGACGAGCGACGCGTCCGTCCTCAAGATCAACGTCCATCACATCATCGTGGAGGCGGGCGAAGGGATGGTGCAGGTGGCGGAGCTGCTGGTCTTCGCCAACACGAGCAACCGCACGTACATCGGGGGCGCCCAGCGCGCCGACGGCAAGCGCGAGACCCTCCGGGTCACCCTGCCCCAGGGCGCCGCGGGCGTCCAGTACATGGACGGCTTGATGGAGTGCTGCGTCTTCGTCACCGACGCGGGCTTCGTGGACACGATGGACGTCGAGCCGGGGATGCGCGAGATCGCTTACTCCTACACCGTGCCCTCCGGGCGGGGCTCGCTCGCCCTGACCCGGCGGCTGGACTACCCGGCCGAGCGTGTCGAGGTCTTCGGCAGCCGCACGTTCGCGATGGGGGTCTCCCCGCTGCAGCCTCAGGAGGACGTGAAGACCGACCAGGGAGCGTACGCGCGATTCTCCTCGGCGTCCCTCGCCGCCGGCACGGAAGTGCGGCTCGCGCTGAGCGGGCTGCCGGTGCGCCGCTCGGGCGCACGGCGGATCGCCATCGCGGCGTTCGCGGGCATCGTTGCCGCCGCCCTGGCCTACCCGCTGCTGCGGAGGCGCCGGACTGCCGCGCCGTCCGGCGGCAACGGGCAGACCCGGGAAGAGATCATCGCGGCGGTCGCCTCGCTCGACGACCGGTTCGAGGCCGGGGAAATCCCGGAGGCGGAGTACCGGGAGCGCCGCGCGCGCTACATGGCCAAGCTGCGGCGGCTGACGGCCGCCTGATCGCAGGACACAGGGAGGTGGAGGCCGTGGTGGCTCGGATCACGCTGGCCGTCGGGGCCGTGCTGGCGCTCTTCGCAGGAGCGGTGCTGGCGCTGCCCGGCGATCCGAAGAGCAGGCCGGCCAGGTAAACCGATGCCTACGCTGCCCGCGGTGGACCTCGCGGAGCTCGTGGACGGAGCGGGCGATCCGGCCTTCGCCGTCAACGCGGCCCACACCATCGTGGCCTGGAACCGCGCGGCCGAGGATCTCCTCGACGTCAAGCGGGCGGAAGCCCTCGGCCGCGACTGCGGCCTCGTGATCGGCGGGCGCAACGGCGAGGGACACATCGTCTGCACGACGCTCTGCCCCTTCCGGCTCGCCATGCACCGCGGCGACCGCCTGCCGAGCATGGACCTCCAGGTCCGGCGACCGGGCGGCGCCCCCGTCTGGGTGCGCATGACGTCCATCATCGTGCCTGGGCTCGACCCCTGCGTCGTGCACATCCTGCACGACATCACGGAGGACCGCAACCGGGAAGCCTTCGTGCAGCAGGTCATGCAGGCGGCCTCGGCCCTGGCCGGCTCACGCGACGTGAAGGCGCCGAACGGACCGCCGGTGCTGCTCTCCCCGCGCGAGACGGAGATCCTCCGGCTGCTGGCCACCGGTGCGGGAACCCGCGAGATCGCCCAGGGGCTCAGCATCAGCGTGGCCACGGTGCGCAACCACATCCAGCAGATCATGACTTCCCTGCACGCCCACAGCCGGCTGGAGGCCGTGGTCAAGGCCCTCCAGCGCCGCCTTTTCTGACCACCTCGTCGCGCGGACGAGATAGTTCGAATATCCGTCGCCGACCCGATGGGCCGGGGGCCCCCCATCCGTATCGTAGAAGGTGGACAGCGAAGTCGCCGTTGAAGGGATGGGGTGCCCATCATCGAGGAGTGGACGGCCTGGCTGCTGGTCCGCGAGCGCGAGCGTCAGCTGGCTCGTGAGGAGCTGATCCGCGAGGCGGAGCGTGCGCGGCGGCGCATGGGGGACGCGATCCCCCTGCCCAAGCGCCGGCGCCGGCCGGCCGCATCCGAGGAACCACCCCGTCACCGCCGGGCCGCGTAGGACCGTCCGCATCCTCTGACAGTCTCGCAGGTCGATCGACCTCCGCACGAGGTCCCAGACATCATTCCAAAGGATCACCCGGAATGCCGCCTGGATCGGATGGGCGTGGGAAGGCCGCTGCCGGTAGCGTGGTCGGGGAACCGCCATGCCCATGCTGCCGGAACACCGGCGAGCGCTGCAAGAGATCAAGTCGTCGACCGCCCGCGAGCTCGGGGCGCACCACGAGGCCGTCCGCCGCCACCGCGGGCAGGCCCGGCGGGCGCTGCGCGCCGAGCGGGAGCGGATGGAACGCGCCGCCGC
>DASUAK010000041.1:0-5510 GCA_035763845.1 bacterium
TCGCCTCGCTGACCGGGACCGCGGCCGCGCAGTGGGTCCTGTCCGCCGGCCGCCGCGGCGCCGCCCTCGCGCAGTCGCTGTTCGCGCGGATCAAGGACCTCCCCCCGGAGATCACGCCCAACGACCGCTTCTACGTCGTGAGCAAGAACCCGCCCGGGTTCGATCCCAAACTGGACGCCGACCGCTGGATGCTCGAGATTGCCGGCCTCGTCGGGCGCCCGCTCAAGCTCGGGTACCGCCAGCTGCGCGCGCTGCCGGCCGTGGAGCAGCTGCAGACGCTGGAGTGCATCAGCAATGAGGTGGGGGGCGACCTCATCAGCACCGCGAAGTGGAAGGGGGTCCGGCTGCGCGACCTGCTGGAGCAGGCCGGTGGGACGGGGGCGAAGGCCGTCAAGGTGGCCTTCCGCTGCGCGGACGGCTACACTGAGGCGATCCCCGTCGCCGACGCGCTCAACCCGACGACGCTGCTGGCGTACGAGATGAACGGCGAACCGCTGCGGCCGGCGCACGGCTACCCGGTGCGCCTGCTGGTGCCCGGGTTGTTCGGGATGAAGAACCCGAAGTGGATCACCCGCATCGAGGTCGTGGACTACGACTTCCAGGGGTACTGGGAGCGCTCCGGCTGGAGCGATGAGGCGGTCGTGAAGACGATGTCGAAGTTCACGACCACCCCGCGCAGCGCCGGTCTGGAGGAGGTGCCGCTCGGCGGCGTCGCCTATACCGGGGACCGCGGCGTGCGCGAGGTCGATGTCAGCACGGACGGGGGCAAAACCTGGGCGACAGCGGAAGTGAAGTCCCCGCTCGGCCCGTTCACCTGGGTGCTGTGGGCCGCCCTCTGGAAGCCGACCGCGCCCGGGGAGTACACCCTCAAGGTCAGAGCCAAGGATGGCGGCGGCGTGGTCCAGATCGCGAAGGAGGCGCCCACGCTGCCGGACGGCGCGTCCGGGTACCATACGCTGCGGGTGCGGGTACGGAAATAGGGGACCACCCTGTGCGTTACTTCACGGTCGAGGAGGCCGCGGCGGTCCTGCCCCGTGTGGCGGACCTGCTGCGGCGTCTGCGCGCGCTGCCGGAGGAGGCCGACGAGGCGCACCCGGTGCTGGAGGCCCTGGCCGAGATCGGCTGCGTGCTGCGCGATGTGGATCGGGGGCTCGTCGACTTCCCCGCCCGCGCCGGCGGCGCCGACATCTTCCTCTGCTGGGCGCTGGGCGAGGACCGCATCGGGTTCTGGCACGGCAGCACGGAAGGGTACGCGGGCCGCAAGCCCCTGTCGGAGCTGCCCGGCGCGCACATCCATTAATCGAGGCGATTACGATGCCGCAGTCGTATGACCTCGTCATCATCGGCGGCGGCCCCGGCGGGTACGTCGGGGCGATCCGCGCCGCGCAGCTCGGGCTGCGCACCGCGCTCGTGGAGCGCGAGAAGGTCGGCGGGACCTGCCTGCACGTCGGGTGCATCCCCACGAAGGCGATGCTGCACTCGGAGGCGCTGGTGGAGCACCTCAAGGACGCCGCCGATCTGGGCGTGCAGGTCGGCAGCGTGGCCGTCGATCTCGCCGCGGTGCAGAAGCGCAGGGCGCGGGTCGTGGAGACGCTCTACAAGGGTACGCAGTTCCTGATGCGCAAGAACAAGATCGATGTCTTCACCGGCGAGGGCCGCTTCCTCAGCCGGGAGAAGGTCGCCGTCGCGCTCGCCGACGGCTCCGAGACGGAGCTGGCCGGGCGCAGCGTCATCGTCGCCACCGGGTCCGCGCCGCGCAGCCTCCCGGGGATTACGATCGACAACCGCCGCATCCTGGACAGCACGGGGGCCCTGGCCCTCCAGGCCATCCCGAAGTCCATCGCCATCCTCGGGGCCGGGCCGGTCGGGGTCGAGTTCGCCAGCCTGTACCGGGCCTTCGGCAGCGAGGTGACCGTCATCGAGCTGCTGCCCACGCTCGTGCCCCTCGAGGACGAGGAGATCGGGCAGACGCTCGAGCGCGGCTTCGCGCGCCGGGGCATCAAGGCGATCACGAACGCGACCGCGAAGAGCGCCCAGGTCGCCGGCGATCGCGTGAAGCTTACAGTGGTGCGGGGGAACGAGACGCAGGCCCTGGAGGCCGAGTACCTCCTCGTGGCGATCGGGCGCGCGCCCGTGACGGCGGGACTCGCCCTTGAAGAGGCCGGTGTCGCCCTGGAGAAGGGGGTCATCACCGTGGACGAACACCTGCGGACCACGGCCCCCTCCATCTACGCCATCGGGGACGTCATCACCGGCGCCCGCCCGTACCGGCTCGCCCACGTCGCCAGCGACGAGGCGATCGCCGTCGTGGAGCGGATCGCCGGCGCGGAAGTCCATCCCGTGCACTACGACGCCGTCCCCAGGCCGACGTATTCTTTCCCGCAGGTCGCCACGATGGGGCTGAGCGAGCGGCAGGCCAGGGAGCAGGGCTACGAGGTCAAGGTCGGCCGCTTCAACTTCCAGGCCAACAGCAAGGCCGTAATCGAGGGCCAGCGTGAGGGGTTCGTAAAGATCGTCACCGACGCGAAGATCGGGGAGATCCTGGGCGTGCACATGATCGGTCCGTCCGTGACCGAGCTGCTGGCGGAAGGCGTGGCGGCGCGCTCCCTCGAAGCCACCGTCGCGGAGCTCGGCACGGCGGTCCACTCGCATCCCACGCTGTCGGAGGCGGTCAGGGAAGCCGCACTCGACGCGATGGGCCGCGTCATCCAGACCTAGCGCCGGGAGGGTTGCGATGAGTGCGATGGAGGCGAGACCCCGGGCCACCGCCGCGCGGCACCGGACGCTCGGGCTCAGCGACCAGGACGTGCTGGAAATGTACTACTACATCGCCCTGGCGCGGGCCCTCGACGAGCGGATGTGGGTGCTGCAGCGGGCCGGCACGGCGATGTTCGTCATCTCCGGCCCCGGGCACGAGGGCTGCCAGGTCGGGGCGATGTGGCCGATGGATCGCGCCCGCGACTGGTTCGTCCCCTTCTACCGCTCCATCGCGGCCTGTCTGGTCAAGGGGATGACCCCGCAGGACATCCTGCTCGGCCTGTTCGCCCGCGCGGTCGATCCGAGCAGCGGCGGCCGCCAGATGCCCGGCCACTACGGCCATCCCGGGGTGAAGATCCTCAGCACGAGCAGCCCCGTAGGCACCCAGTACCCGCACGCCGTGGGAATCGCCTACGCCTCGAAGATCCGGAAGACCGGCGAGGTGACGATGACCGCGATCGGCGACGGCGGCACCAGCCAGGGCGACGTGCACGAGGCGCTGAACTGGGCCGGCGTCTACGACCTCCCCGTCCTCTTCGTGGTGGAGAACAACGCCTACGCCATCTCGGTGCCGCTGCAGAAGCAGGTCGCCGGCGGCGACATCGCGGCCCGGGCGGCCGGGTACGGCTTCCCCGGCGTGGCGGCCGACGGCAGCGACGTGCTCGAGTGCTACCGCGTCTCCAGGGAAGCGTACGACCGCGCGAAGCGGGGGGAGGGGCCCACCCTGCTCGAGTTCAAAGTGCCCCGGCTGGGCTCGCACAGCAGCGACGACCAGCAGGAGCGCTACCGGCCGAAGGACGAGATCGAGGCGGACCGCGCCCGCGACCCGCTGCGCGTGTTCGGCGCCTATCTCGAGGGCGTCGGGCTGCTCACCGAGGCGAAGCGCAAGGAAGTGGCGGCCCGCGTGAAGAGAGAGATCGACGAGGCCACGGACGCCGCGGACCACGCCCCGCAGGCCGATCCCAGCACGGCGGCCCGCCACGTCTTCTTCGAGGGGGAGTGACGTGGCCGAGCTGCGCTACATCGACGCCATCAACCTGGCTCACCACGAGGAGTTCGCCCGCGACGAGCGGGTCGTGGTGCTCGGCGAGGACGTCGGCCGCAAGGGCGGTGTCTTCGGCGCCACGGCCGGGCTCCTCGACAAGTTCGGCGAGGCGCGCGTCATCGACTCGCCGCTGGCCGAGTCGTCCATCGCCGGCGTGGCGATCGGGATGGCCGCGAACGGGCTGCTGCCCATCGCCGAGTTCCAGTTCGCGGACTTCATCCACCCGGCGTTCAACCAGATCGTCAGCGAGGCGGCGCGGATGCGCTACCGGTCCAACAACGCCTTCGGCTGCCCGGTCGTCTTCCGGACGCCGTGGGGCGGCTCCCACGGCACCGCGCTGTACCACTCGCAGTCCATCGAGGCCTTCTACGCCCACGTGCCCGGGCTGAAGGTCGTCGCGCCGTCCACGCCGGCCGACGCGAAGGGGCTGCTCAAGGCCGCGGTGCGCGATCCCGATCCGGTGCTGTTCCTCGAGCACAAGCGCATGTACCGCATCGTCAAGGGCGAGGTGCCCGCCGGCGACGTCACTGTGCCGATCGGGCCGAGTGTGGTCCGGCGGCCGGGCGCCGACCTCTCCATCTTCGCCTACGGCTGGATGCTCCACGAGGCGCTGCAGGCCGCCCAGGTCGTGTCCGCGGAGGGGATCGAGGCGGAGGTCGTAGATGTCCGTACCCTCGTGCCCCTCGACCGGGAGACCATCCTCCGCTCGGTGGGCAAGACGAACCGCGCCCTGATCGTCTACGAGGACAACCGCTTCTGCGGCTACGGGGCGGAGATCGCCGCCCTGATTGCCGAAGAGGCGTTCTACGACCTCGACGCGCCGGTCACACGGCTCGGCGGCCCCGACGTGCCGGGGATCCCCTTCGCCAAGCCCCTCGAGGAGTGGTTCTACATCGACCGCCAGAAGATCGCCGAGGCGATCCGACGGCTCGCAGCCCTGTAGGCCCGGGAGGCCGTTGATGCCCACCGAAGTCACGATGCCCCAGCTCGGCGAGAGCACCTACGAGGGGACGATCGGCAAGTGGCTCAAGCAGCCCGGCGAGCGGGTGGAGCGGTTCGAGCCGCTGGTCGAGATCATCACTGACAAGGTCAACGTGGAGATGCCGGCCCCCTTCGGGGGAACCCTCGCCAAGATCCTGGTGGACGAGGGCGCCACCGTGGCCACCGGCACGCCGATCGCCCTGATGGAGACGGCCGCCGCCCCGGCGGCGGAGCGGCAGCCGGAGACGCCCGCGGCCTCCGCGGCCGGACCCACGGTGGCCGTGGCGGAGCGGCAGCCGGAGACGCCCGCGGCGAACGGCGAGCGCGCGCGCCTCTCGCCGGTGGTGCGGCGCCTGGCCGAGGAGCACGGCCTGTCGCTCGAGGAAGTCGCCGCCCTCCACGGCTCCGGCGCGGGGGGCCGCGTGACCAAGGACGACGTGCTGAAGCACCTCGAGCAGCGCGGACTTTCCCGGGGAGCCCCTGCCGCGCCCGCCGCGCGTCCCGCGGCCCCGCCGCCGGCGCGTCCGGCCCGACCGGCGGCAGCGCCGGCGCCGGCCGCACACGCTCCCGCCGCATCAGCGGCGGGCGACCAGCTCATGAAGCTCACGCCGCTGCGGCGCTCGATCGCCCAGCGCATGGCCCAGTCCAAGCGCGACATCCCGCACGCCTACGGCGTGATCGAGGCGGACGTCACCGCCCTCGTGCGCTGGCGCGAGGCGAACAAGGA
>DASUAK010000042.1:0-19908 GCA_035763845.1 bacterium
GCGCACGATCGTGATCTTCCTCACCGCCTCCGCCGCGCTCTCCGCCACCATCGGCTGGACGGCGCCGCTCGGCCTGGGCATCGTCCTGGGCCTGGCGATCCTCTACGGCCTGCTCGTCACGGCGGAGTCGTCGACCCTTTCCACGGCGGTCGCGGAGTCGGCCGAACCGGACGTCCTTGGGGCCACGATGGCCATCCAGTCGAGCTTCGGCTTCCTCGTCACGGCGATCTCACCCCCGCTCTTCGGCGCCATCCTCGACCTCACCGGGGGAAGGTGGGGATGGGCCTTCCTCTCGCTCGCCGTCGCGGCGATCGCGGGCGTGCTCGTGGTCGTTCGTGATTCGCCCGGGTGAATCCAGTACAATATTAGTTTGCGATGAGTCTTCGAGGGCTGCTGTCCCTGGTGCGGGAGCAGCCGTTCTACAGGCAGGCCCTGGACGCCGTCCGCGCGGGCGCGCGGCCCTGGCTGGTGGGCCCCGCGGGGTCGGAGAAGGCCTACATCCTGGCCGCCCTGGCAGGGGACCTGGAGCTCACGGCGGAGGGGACGGTCCTGATCGTGACCCCCTCCCGCGAGGCGGCGGACCGGCTGCACGACGACCTCCTGGGATTCATCCCGGAGCTCGAGTCCCGGCTGGTCGTCTATCCTCAGTGGGAGATCATCGGTACCGACGAGGGCCGACCCTTCGCCGAGGCAGTAGGAGAACGGCTCGCCGTAGCGATGCGGCTCGTTGAAGGGTCGCCGACATGGATCATCGCCCCTGTGGCGGCGGCACTGCGCCGCATGCCTGCCCCGGACGCCCTGCGCGGCGCGGCCCGCGAGCTGCGGCCCGGCCAGCGGACCCACCTCGAAGACCTCACCGCCTTCCTCGGCCTCTCCGGCTACACGCGGGTCGATCTCGTGAGTGCGCGCGGTGAGTTCGCGGTGCGAGGAGGCATCCTCGACGTCTACCCGCCCCAGGTGGATGCGCCCATCCGGGTCGAGTGGTTCGGCGACGAGGTGGAGTCGATCAGATCGTTCGAGGTGGAGTCCCAGCGCAGCACCGCGGCCTTGCCCTCGATCACGCTGCCGCCGGTGCAGGACGCCGCCGGCGAGTCTACCCTTCTCGACTATCTCGCCCCGGGAACGCTCGTGGTCTACGATGAGCCGTCCGACCTGCAGCGGCAGGCCCGGACGCTGGTCGAAGGCCCGGGGGCCGTCGATCCCTCGCCGTTCTTCGCCTGGACCGAGCTCCCCGTCCGTCCGGAGCGGCTGCGCGAGGTGTCGATCTCGGCCATCCACGCCGCAGACGAGGCCGGCCGGGAGATCCCCGCGCGCTTCGCCGGGGTGGAAGCCTTCGGCGGCCAGATGAAGCTGCTGGCCGGCGCGATGCAGGAGTGGGTCGCCGCCCGCAGGCGCATCGTCGTGGCCACGGCGCAGAGCCAGCGCATCAGCGAGATCCTGCGCGAGCACGGCATGGCGGTGACGGCCGTGCCCGCCCTGAGCGAGGGGCCCGAAGCCGGACAGATCATCGCCGTCGATGCGCCGCTGAGCCGCGGCTTCCAATTGGAACCCGCGGGACTTGTGGTGATCACCGACAGTGAGATGGTCGGCTGGCGCCGGCGGCGGCGGAGGGTCCGTTTCCGCGAAGGCGTCCGCCTCTACTCCTGGACCGACCTCAAGCCCGATGACTACGTCGTCCACATCCACCACGGCATCGGCATCTACCGCGGCCTGACGCGCCTGTTCCTGAACGGGGCCGAGCGCGACTACCTGTACCTGGAGTACGCGCAGGGCGACGCCCTCTACGTCCCGACCGACCAGATCAACCTGGTGCAGCGCTACATCGGCGTCGAAGGCCAGGCCCCGAAGGTGCACCGCCTGGCCGGCACGGAGTGGGAGCGCGAGAAGCGCAAGGTGCGCGAGGCCGCGCAGGAGATCGCCCGCGAGCTGCTGCAGCTCTACGCCGCGCGGGAGAGCGCGCCCGGACACGCCTTCGCCCCCGACACCCCCTGGCAGAACGAGCTCGAGGCCACCTTCGAGTTCGAGGAGACGCCGGACCAGTGGCTGGCCATCCAGGACGTGAAGCGCGACATGGAGCAGCCCCGGCCGATGGACCGGCTCATCGCCGGGGACGTGGGCTACGGCAAAACCGAGGTGGCGCTGCGCGCCGCGTTCAAGGCGGTGATGGACGGCAAGCAGGTGGCGGTGCTGGTCCCCACCACCGTGCTCGCGCAGCAGCACTACAACGTCTTCCTCAAGCGCCTCGCCGCCTATCCGATCAAGGTGGACGTGGTCAGCCGCTTCCGCTCGCGCGCCGAGGTGAAGAAGACCCTCGAGAACCTCGCCGACGGGACGCTCGACATCCTCATCGGCACCCACCGCCTGCTGCAGAAGGACGTCCGCTTCAAGCAGCTCGGGCTCGTGATCATCGACGAGGAGCAGCGCTTCGGCGTCAAGCACAAGGAGAAGCTCAAGCAGCTGCGGGCCACGGTGGACGTGCTCACGCTGACCGCCACGCCGATCCCCCGGACGCTGCACATGTCGCTGGCCGGCCTGCGGGACATGTCGGTGATGGAGACGCCGCCGGAGGCGCGGCTGCCGATCCAGACCGAGATCCGGCCACACGACCTCGACCTCATCCGCGCCGCCATCCTTCGCGAGCTGGACCGCGGCGGGCAGGTGTACGTGGTGCACAACCGGGTGGAGACGATCGAGCGCGCGGCCCGGCGGATCCGTTCCGTGCTGCCCGAGGCCCGCGTGGCCGTGGCGCACGGCCAGATGCCCGAAGAGCGGCTGGAGCAGGTGATGATGGATTTCCTGGGCGGGCGCTTCGACGTCCTGGTCTGCACCACCATCGTGGAGATCGGCCTCGACATCCCGCGCGTGAACACCATCATCGTCGAGGACGCCCATATGATGGGCCTCTCCCAGCTCTACCAGCTGCGCGGCCGCGTGGGGCGGTCCGACCGCCAGGCCTTCTGCTACCTGCTCTATCCGCGCGGCGCTGGCCTCACCCCCGAGGCCGAGGCGCGCCTGCAGGCGATGCAGGAGTTCGTCGAGTTGGGCTCCGGGCTCAAGCTGGCGATGCGCGACCTGGAGATCCGCGGCGCGGGAAATCTCCTCGGGGCGGAACAGCACGGACACCTGGCCGCGGTGGGCTTCGAGCTGTACACCCGGCTGCTCGACGAGGCGGTGCGCGAGCTGCGCGGGCAGATCGTGGAGGAAGCGCCCGACGCGACGATCGACCTGGGCGTGGACGCCTACCTGCCCGAGCGCTATGTGCCGGACGAGGGACAGCGCATGGCGCTGTACCGCAAGCTCGCCGGCGCGCGCAATGCAGAGGAGACGGACGAGATCGCGGAGGAGATCACCGACCGCTACGGCGCGATGCCCGAGGCGGCCGAGCACCTCGTGGAGATCGTGCGGCTGCGCGCCCTGGCGAAGGACGCCGGGGTGAGCGCCATCACACGCGAGAAGGACCGCATCGTGATCAAGCCCGCGGCGTCCTGGACGCCCGGGCCGGAGGAAGAACGCCGGCTCACGCTGCAGTTCCGCGGGCGGCTGGCCGTCTCCGGCGGCCTGCTGCGGCTCCGCACCGGGGCGGCGCAGTTCCGCGACGACGCGGAGTGGATCCGCCAGGTCCTGCTGACCCTGAAGGGTCTCACCCGGCGCCGCGAGCCCGCCACCGCGCGCTAGCTCTCTTGCACCCCCCTGGCCCCCCCTGTACGATGGAACGGCACGAACGGCCCGAGAGGGGAGCGTCATGTCCAGAACCGTCAAAGTCGTCCTGATCACGGTCGTCCTGGCCGTCGCCGGCGCGGCCGCGGCCGTGGCCCTCACCCTGGGGATGCAGCGGGGCACCGCGGTGGCCGCCACCGTCAACGGCGAGGTGATCTACGCCGATCAGCTCAAGCGGGAGATCACCGCGATCGCGCGCCAGTACGGCATCGACCTGAACAGCGAGCAGGGCAAGGCGCAGCAGGCGGAGATCGAGCGGGTGGTCCTGGATCAGATGATCGAGCAGCGCCTGATCCTCCAGGAGGCGCGCCGCCGCAACGCTCTGGCCGGCGAGCCGCAGGTGGACGCGGCGATCGAGGACATCAAGAAGAACTTCCCTTCCGAAGCCGAGTTCGAGCTGGCCCTGGCGCAGCGCGGGCTGACCATGGCCGACCTGCGCGAGCGGCTGCGCACCAACCTCACCGTGCAGAACCTGCAGGCGCAGGTCAGCAAGGCCGCAGTGAGCGAGGACGAGATCCGGAAGCACTATCAGGAGAACCGCAAGGAGTTCGACCGCCCCGAGCAGGTGCGCGTGCGCCACATCCTCGTCGAGACCGAGGCTGAAGCGCGCTTCGTGCTGGCCCGCCTGTCGCGGGGAGAGAAGTTCGAGGACCTCGCGCGCCAGCTCTCCAAGGATCCCGGCAGCAAGGAGCAGGGCGGGGATCTGGGTTTCGTCGCGCGGGGCCAGCTCGTCCCCGAGTTCGAGCAGGCGGCCTTTGCGCTCGCCCCCGGGCAGGTCTCCGGCATCGTGAAGACGCAGTACGGCTTCCACGTCATCCAGGGCGTGGCCAAGCAGGCCGCGCAGCCCAGCACACTGGCCGAGGTCCGCGAGCAGATCCGCCGCCAGCTGCTGGGGAAGAAGCAGGAGGCGGACTTCACGGCCTGGTTGAAGCAGGTCAAGGAGTCCGCGAAGATCACCCGGAGCGACACGCCGGCGAAGTAGCGGCGGTGCGACTGGACAAATTCCTGCAGGTCAGCCGCCTGATCAAACGGCGCGAGGTCGCCAACCGCCTGTGCGACCATGGCCGGGTCCGGCTGAACGGCGCCCCCGCCAAGCCCGCATCCACCGTGCGGCCGGGCGACGTGATCACGATCAGCCAGGGCGACCGGCGGCTCGTCGCCAAAGTGGTGGCGGTGCCCGAGCGCCCGGCGCCGTCGCGGTCGCTGGTGGAGATCCTGGCGACGACGAACGTGGACGAGTGGCATGCCTAAGATCGCCGCGGTGCACGCCCGCGAGATCCTCGACTCGCGGGGCAACCCCACCCTCGAAGTCGACATGCGGCTGGACGACGGGGCCTTCGGCCGGGCCGCGGTTCCCTCCGGCGCCTCCACGGGCGCGCATGAAGCGCTCGAGCTGCGCGACGGCGATCCCGCGCGCTTCGGCGGCAAGGGGGTCCTCCGCGCGGTGGCCAACGTGAACGAGCGCATCGCCCCCGAGATCATCGGACGCGAGGCTGCCAACCAAGCCGGGCTCGATCACCGCCTCCTCGAGCTCGACGGGACGACGAACAAGTCGCGCCTGGGCGCCAACGCCATCCTCGGGGTCTCGCTCGCCGCCGCCCACGCCGCGGCCGCCTCGCAGGGTCTGCCCCTGTACCGCTACCTGGGCGGGGAGGATGCCCGCACGCTGCCCGTCCCCCTGATGAACGTCATCAACGGTGGGGCCCACGCCGACAACCCGCTCGACGTCCAGGAGTTCATGATCGCCCCGCTGCGCTCGGGCCGCTTCGCCGACGCGCTGCGCATGGGCGTCGAGACGTTTCACAAGCTCAAGGCGATGCTGACGGCACGGCGGATGACGACCGCGGTGGGCGACGAGGGCGGCTTCGCCCCAGACCTGAGGACCACGGAGGATGCCCTCGAGCTCCTCACCCGCGCCATCGAGGACGCGGGGTATACCCCGGGCGAGGACATCGGCATCGCCCTGGATCCCGCCGCCACCGAGCTGTTCTCGGACGGCCGGTACGTGTTCGCGGGGGAGGGGCGGGAGCGGACATCGTCGGAAATGGTGGAGTACTACGAGCGGCTCTGTGGAGCCTACCCGATCGTTTCGATCGAGGACGGCATGGCTGAGGATGACTGGGAAGGCTGGGCGGAGCTGACAAACAAACTTGGCAGGCGCGTGCAGTTGGTGGGAGACGATCTCTTCGTCACGAACGTCACGCGCCTGCGACTTGGCATCGACCGGGGGATCGGCAACGCCATCCTGATCAAGGTCAACCAGATCGGCACGCTCACGGAGACGCTTGACGCCGTCTCGATGGCCCGGGACGCGGGCTATGGGGTCGTCATCTCCCACCGCTCCGGCGAGACGGAAGACACCACCGTGGCCGACCTCGTCGTGGCCACGGGCGCGGGCCAGATCAAGACGGGCGCCCCCTCCCGCAGCGAGCGGGTGGCCAAGTTCAATCAGCTGCTGCGGATCGAGGAGGACCTGGCGGAGCGGGCCGTGTTCGCCGGGGCGGGCGTCTTCGCCCGCGGGCCCAGGAAGCCCCCCGCGCGCTAGCGAACAGCACTCCCGGCACTCAGACGCACCTGACGTCGTCGCAGCGAACGGAGCCGCAATGAGTCTCGCCACGATGCGGGCCCGATCCCGGGCGCGCCCCACCGGCCGGCCGCCCCGCCGGGCGGTCATCGTCACCGCCCTTGCCGTGGTCGTGGCCGCAGCCTATGTCTTCGGGGCCGGCTTCCTCGAGCTCTACGCCCTCAACCGGGAGGAGTCCAGGCTCCAGGCGCTGCGGCGGAGCCTCCGGCAGCAGAATGCCATCCTCCGGGAGGAGATGAAGCTCCTGCAGACCCCGGCCTACATCGAGAAACTGGCCCGGGAGCAGCTGGGCCTCGTCCGCCCGGGGGAGGTCGCCATCCTCATCGTCCGCCCTCCGGCCGTCCCTCCCCCGCCCCCGCCCGGGCGGATCCAGCAGGATCGCCGCTCCCTGCCGGCCCGGATCTGGCAGTCTCTCCTGCGGCGCCTGCGGTAACCCTCTTTGCCGGATTGACACTGTGAATCGGGGGGCCCTATAATGCGCCTGCATATCCCCCAGGTGAAGGAGGCACGCCCGAACGTCTATGGCAGTTGAGACCGGTACCATCGTCGAAGGGACGGTCGTCAAGATCACCCCATACGGCGCGTTCGTGGAGCTGCCCGACGGCCGCAGCGGTCTGGTCCACATCCGTGAGATCGCCGACATCTACGTCAAGGACGTCCACGATTACCTCAAGGAGCAGGAAAAGGTCAAGGTCAAGGTCCTCGGCCTGAACGAGCGGGGCAAGCTCGACCTCTCCGTGAAGCAGGCCCTCTCGCCCGAGGAACGCGCCGCACGCTCCCGCGCCAAGGTCTCCTTCGAAGACAAGCTCAAAGCCTTCATGAAAGAAAGCGAAGAACGCCTCCTCGACCTCAAGCGGAACACCGAGGCCAAGCGGGGCGGCGGCAAGCGGCGGAAGTAGCTCCCCCTACGCGATCCCCAGCAGCCAGGCGATGTCCTCAAAGGTGCGCCAGGTGATGTCGTCCTGCTCGAGCGCGCGCGAGCGGTCCTGGATGTCCGTCCTCGCCCGCAGCGCCTCCAGCTGCTCGTCCATCCGCTGCAGGCGCACCCGCACCTGCTGCAGCACCGGGTCTCCCGCCCCGGGCGCGAGCAGCTCCCGCACCCGGTCCAGCGCGCCGCGCTCCACGTCGCGGGCGCGGCGGTCCATCTCGACCGCCTCCATCCGGCTGTAGGCCACCAGCTCGCGGCGGCTGTCCATCGCCTCGAGCAGCCTCCCGCGGATCTGCTCGGCGAGCGGACGGTCCCCGGTTCTCATCGCGCCCCCACTTCCTGGTCTCGATACTGCAGCTGGTACAGCTTCGTGTAGATGCCCCCGCGGCCCAGCAGCTCGCGGTGGGTGCCCTCTTCCACGATGCGGCCCTTGTGCATGACGAGGATGCGGTCCACGTTCTGGATGGTGGACAGGCGGTGGGCGATGATGATGGAGGTCCGGCCGCGCAGCACCTTGCGCAGGGCGTCCTGGATGAGCAGCTCGGTCTCCGTGTCGACGGAGCTGGTGGCCTCGTCCAGGACGAGCAGGATCTCGGGGTTGTGCGCCAGCGCCCGGGCGAAGGCGATGAGCTGCCGCTGCCCCGCGGACAGCGTCGCCCCGCGCTCCACGACCTCCGTGGCGTAGCCCTGCGGCAGGCGCTCGATGAAGGCGTGCGCGTTCACGAACTCCGCGGCCTCGCGCAGGCGCGCGTCGCTGATCTCCGCGTTCCCCAGCCGGATGTTGGACGCGATCGTCCCCGAGAACAGGAAGACGTCCTGCAGGACCAGCCCGACGTGGCGCCGCAGGTCGCGCTGCCGGACCTCGCGCACGTCGCGCCCGTCCACCAGGACCTGCCCCCGCTGGGGATCGTGGAAGCGGGTGATCAGATTGATGATGGAGGTCTTGCCGGCCCCGGTGTGCCCGACGAAGGCCACGCTCTCCCCGGGGCGGATGCGGAAGGAGACGCCCTTCAGCACCCAATCCGGCCCCTCCCCGTTGCGCGCCGCCTCGTCGTAGGCGAACCAGACGTCGCGGAACTCCACCTCGCCGCGCACCCGCTCCAGAGGCAGGGCCCCCGGGGCGTCCTGCACGGTGACCGGCTCGTCCAGGACGCGGAAGATGCGCTCCGAGGAGGCCATCGCCGCCTGCAGGATGTTGTACTTCTCGGCCAGGTCCTGGATCGGGCGGAAGAAGCGCTCCGTGTACTGGATCTGCGCGACGAGCACGCCCAGCGTCACCGCGCCCTGCACGACCGTGCCCCCGCCGTACCAGATCAGCAGCGCGGTGGCCACGGCGCCGAAGAAGCCGGCCAGGGGGAAGAACAGCGACATGTAGCGCACGGCGGCCAGGTTGGCGTTCAGGTGGTCGCTGTTCAGCTCGTCGAACCGGGCGAAGTTCTTCGGCCCCCGGTTGAACAGCTGCGCCACCGGCATGCCCATGATGTTCTCGTTCAGGTAGGCGTTGATCCGGGCGATGCGGATGCGCACGGCGCGGTAGCTGTCCCGCATCTTCGTCTGGAACCAGAAGGTGGTGGCCACCAGCACCGGCAGCACAGCAAAGGCCACCAGGGCCAGGCGCCACTCCAGCAGCAGCATCGCGATGACGATGCCGCTGAGCATGACCAGGTCGCCGATGATCGTCACGACGCCCGAGGTGACCATCTCGTAGAGCGTGTCCACGTCGTTCGTGATGCGGGTCATCAGGCGCCCGACCGGGTTCCGGGTGAAGAAGGCCACGGCGAGCGACTGCAGGTGGCGGAAGAGCGCCAGGCGCAGGTCGTACATCACGTTCTGGCCGACGACCTGCATGATGAAGTTCTGCGCGTAGCGGAAGGCGAAGGCGGCCAGCAGCGTGGCCAGGTAGAAGACGGCCACTCGCCCCACGCCGGCCAGGTCGCCCGTCCCGATGTAGCGGTCGATGGCGATCTTCACGAAGTAGGGCCCGAGCAGGTCCATCCCCGCGTTGAGCAGCAGCAGGATCACCGAGCCCGCCACCGCCCAGCGGTACGGGCGCAGGTAGCCCAACAGGCGGCGCATCAGTCGGCCGTCGTAGGCCCGGCCGAGGATCTCGTCTTCCTGAAAATGGGTGCTCATGCGCGCTGCGGCCCCGCCTCGGCCTCCTCCAGCTCTTCCTCCAGCAGCTGCTTCTGGTACAGGTCGGCGTACAGCCCGCCCCGGGCCAGCAGCTCCTCGTGCGTCCCGCGCTCGACGATGCGGCCGTTGTCCAGCACGACGATCTGGTCGGCGTGCCGCACCGTGGAGATGCGGTGCGAGATGATCAGGGCCGTGCGGGCGGCCAGGACGCCGCGCAGCCCGGAGAGGATCTCCTCCTCCGTGCTGGTGTCCACCGAGCTCAGGGCGTCGTCCAGGATGACGATGCGCGGATCGCGGGCCACGGCCCGCGCGATCGCGGCCCTCTGCTTCTGCCCGCCGGAGAGCGTCACGCCCCGCTCGCCCACGACGGTATCGTAGCCGCGCGGGAAGTCGGCGACGTCGCGAACCAGGGCGGAGATCTCCGCGGCCTGCCGCACCCGCGCCTCGTCCGTCGCCTCCAGCCCGTAGCCGATGTTCTCGCGCAGGGTGTCCGAGAAGAGGAAGGTGTCCTGCGGCACGAAGCCGATCTGCCGGCGGAGGTCGTCCAGCCGGATGCGCCGCACGTCCACGCCGTCGATCAGCACCGAGCCCTCCGTGACGTCGAACAGCCGGGGGATGAGGTTGACCAGCGTGCTCTTCCCGCTGCCGGTCGGCCCCACGATCGCCACGGTCTGCCCCGCGGGGATGCGCAGCGAGAGGTCGCGCAGCACCGCCGCCCCGTCGTAGGCGAAGGTCACGTCCCGGAACTCGATCTCGCCGCGCATCGACGGGGCCGGCCGCGCGTCCGGATGGTCGGCGATGGCCGGGCGGCGGGCGAAGATCTCGTCGAGGCGCTTCATCGAGGCCAGCCCGCGCTGCATGAGGTTGACCACCCAGCCCAGGGCGATCATCGGCCAGGCCAGCAATCCCAGATACGCCGTGAACTGGACGAACTCGCCGATCGTGATCCGCCCCCGGACCACCGCCGAGCCGCCCTGCCAGAGCAGCACCACCGCGGCCAGCCCCAGGAAGAGGTCGATCAGCGGCCACAGAGCGCCGGAAGTCTTGATCACGCCCATGTTGCGGCGGATGTACTCGCGGTTCAGCAGGGCGAAGGCCTCGATCTCGTGGGGCTCCTGGGCGAACGCCTTGACCACGCGGATGCCCGAGAAGTTCTCCTGGGCCCGGGCGGAGATGGTGCTGAACTGGTCCTGGACCGTCTCGAAGTAAGCGTGGATGCGCGGGGCCAGGGCGATGAAGGTCAGGCTGACCAGCGGCAGGATGAACATCAGGACCAGCGTCAGGCGCACGTCCACGGCGAGCATGAAGACGACGGCGATGGCGAAGGTGATGATCGTGCTGAAGCCGTGCATCAGCCCGGGGCCGAGGAAGCGCTGCACGGTGTTCAGGTCGTTCACGGCCCGCGCCATCAGGTCGCCGGTGCGGGTGTGGTGGAAGAACCCGAGGTGCATCCGCTGCAGGTGGGCGAAGTAGTCGTTCCGCATCTCGTACTCGATGCGCCGCGAGGCCCCGAAGATGCTCATCCGCCAGAAGTAGCGCAGGACGACCACCGCGGCGTGGACCGCGGCGAGGCCGAGCGCGTAGAGGCCGAGCTGCGCGAGGGAGATGTCCTGCGCGACGCCGTCCACGGCCAGCCGCACGAGGATGGGGTTCACCATCAGCAGCAGGGCCGCGGCGATGCTGAGGAGGAAGCCGGTGGCGTACGCCCGGCGGTACCGCATGATGTACGCGCGGAGTCTGGGACTCATGATCGCTGTGAACGGCGTGATGAGAAAAGCCTCACGATTATACTGCCCGGGATGGGGCTCCCACAACGTCAGGAATGGCCGGTCTGCACCACGCAGAACAGGTTGCCGTCGGGGTCTTCCAGCACGACGAAGTCGTCGCCGGGCCTGTGCCTCCACGGATACCGGGTCGCGCCCAGCGCGACGAGGCGCTCGACCTCACTCTTCTGGTCGTCCGTGTAGAGATCGAGGTGGATCTCGTCCACGCTCCTTCCTGCACCAGACCCGCTACCCATGCCCGGAGGGAATCCCGTACGCCAGCAAGACCCCGAGCGCGCGCAGGGAGAGGTCCACTTCGCGATCGGCGCCGTGCTCGCTGCTCCAGCCGCCGTCGTCGCGCTGCAGGGCTACCAGGCGCCGCAGCGCCCAGGCCGTGAGCGGCTCGTCCGCCCCGAAGCCCGCGGCATAGAAGACGGCGGCGAGATCGGCCAGGCGGTCGGCGCTCCAGCCCTCGGCCGGCAGGCGCGTCAGCGCTTCCAGCCCGGCCTTCGTGATCGGCGCGGCGTGGCCGTCTGTCATCGCCAGCATCGCCACGGCGAGGCACGTGATCTGCACCGGCTCATCCTCGGGCCAGGCGGCCTCCCGCCCCGCGCGCACAGCGCCGGCCGCCCGCTGCACGCTCTCGTGCCGGGGGCCCAGCAGCCGAACGAGCCAGCAGGCGGTGAGCGCCGTCGCGTACATCCGGCCCGCACCGTGCCCCGGACGGGCCAGCGGCGGGGGATCGTACTTCACGAGCGCCGGGCTCTCTTCCCAGGTCCCGTCCGGCCGCTGCACCGTGAGCAGGAACGCCACGGCGCGTTCCACCTGCGGCGAGCCGGCGTGGCGGATCTCGTGGAGCCACTGCAGGGCGGTCGCGGTCGAGGTCACGGCCGACGGCCGGCCGGAGATCATCTGGTACGGGAAGCCGCCGTCTTCGTTCTGGCGCGTGGCCAGCACCCGCACCGCTTTGGGGTCGGGCTGCTCGCGTCCCAGGATCCCGGCCAATCGCCCGCGCTCGAGCTCGTCTCCGGCGTCTCGGATGAACGCGACGGCCCGTGTCAGGAAGGCGCTCATCGTGCCATCCGCGCCAGGCCGATCCCGGCCGCCTCCAGGGCTGCCCGCGCCGCGGCGGCGATGCCCGGACTGCCCGGCGTATCGGCGTGGATGCAGAGGGTCCGGGGCCGCACACGCAGCTCCGTGCCGTCCACCGCGGTCACGACGCCCTCGCGGACCATGCGCACGGCGCGCGCGGCCGCCTTCTGCGGATCGGTGACGAGGGCGCCGGAGTGACTGCGCGGCACGAGCCGGCCCTCCGGCGTGTATCCGCGATCGACGAACGCCTCTTCGACGACCGACAGCCCCATCGCCCGGAAGGCGTCGACCATCGGCGACCCGGCGAGCGCGACGACAAGGAGATCCGGGTCGACGCTCCGCACGGCCTCGCCGATCGCCTGCGCCGTCCCCCTGTCATCCACGGCGACGTTGTACAGGGCGCCGTGCGCCTTCACGTGCGCCAGCGCGGCGCCTTCGCCGCGGGCGATCCTCCGCAGCACGCCGATCTGCCCGGCGAGCGAGGCCACGAGGGCCTGACGCGGCAGATCGACCACGTGCCGACCGAAGCCCTCCCGGTCCGGAAAGGAGGGATGCGCGCCGATACCGACCCCCCGCCGCTGGGCAGCCCGCACCGCCGTGCGCATCGTCTCCTCGTCGCCCGCATGTCCGCCGCAGGCGATGTTGGCCGAGGTGATGACCTCGAGGAGCGCGCCGTCGCTGGGCGCGCCTTCACCCAGATCCGCGTTCAGATCGATGCTCACACGGTCACGAGCGGAAAGAGGCACCTTGAGTACTTTGCAGAGGTCCGCTCGATTTCCCCTCGCTACGGGTTCTCGAACCGGCGGAGGAACCCGGTCAGGGCCTCGTTCACGGCGCGCGGCTGCTCGAGCATCACCATGTGCCCGGCGCGCGGGATGACCTCGAGATGCGAACCCGCGATCTGGTCCCGGAGGTATTCCGCGTACTTGACGGGCGTCATACGGTCCGCCTCGCCGCAGACGATCAGAACGGGCAGCGCGATCTCGCGCACACGGTCCATCAGGTCGAAGCCGTCCGCGGCGCGGAAGTCGGCGTCCAGCACGGCGGGCGGCAGAGCGTACAGGGCTTCGCGGGCACGGGCCACGGCGCGCGGGGACGCCTCCGGCGCGAACCACCAGCGCAGCAGCTCGTCGACCGCCGCCCCGAAGTCGGAGCGGATGAGGTCGAAGAACTCCCGCCGCACGCGCAGCCGGGCCCCCGCGCCGATCAGGATCAGCCCCCGCAGCCGCTCCGGCGCCTCGAGGGCGGTCTGCAGCACCACGGCCGAGCCGAGGGAGTGGCCGCCCAGCACCACAGGGCCCTGTCCCCGCTCGCCCAGGAGCCGCCGTACCCAGGCCGCCATCTCCGCGATCGAGGTGAGCGCGGATCCTCCGGGATGGCCGGGCAGGTCGGGAGCGGCGGCGCGCGGGAAGGCCAGCAGCTGGTGCTGCCAGATCTGGCCGGTGGCCCCGGCGCCGTGAAGCAGCACGAGCGGGAGCAGCGGCGGCCCGGCAGGTCCGTTCAGTTGCGCGTCGTCGACCCCGGCAGCCATTCGGGCAGGATGAAGCGCGTGCCGGAGGTGGCCAGGTCCTCGTCCACCAGAAACCCCGGGCCGCGCGTGGCGATCTCGAGGATCACGTCCGGATCGCGGAAATAGATCGAGGTGAGGCACCTGATCATCGAGGTTCACCGTCTGCTTGACGAGGCGCAGCCCGAGGGCGGTCGTGTAGAACGCGGCGCGTCTCGGGCGGGGTCTGGTCGCCGCCGTACCGGTGCGCGAACCCTTCGAGATACTTGCGCGCGGCCTCGAGCCGCTTGAACACCCGGGACTCCCAGTCGGAGGCGGCCAGGTCCGCCTCCGGCATGAACAGCAGCGCCGCGGCCTCGCCGAGCCGCAGCCCGTACTCGACGCCCGGGTACGGATCGGTCATCGCCCGCACGTTGCCGCGGTCGAGGACCAGGCGCGGGTCGATCCGCGCGATGACCTGCTCCAGCCGGCCGATCACCTCGTCCTGGGGAATCATCGGCCTCTATTGTACGCTACAGGGAACGGACCGAACAACGCAGCCGAGGCGGGATGACGATGGACTGGCAGGCCCTGTACGAGCGCGCCCTCCCCTACAGCGGCTTCCTCGAGCGCTATGGCACCGACGTTCACCGCGAGCGCTGGGCCGGGATGTACGGCCGGATCAGCGCGCTGCGGCCGGAGCAGCGGGAGCTGCTCGCCGGCTTCGTCCGGCGCATGCACCTGCTGTGCGTGGCCGGGGCGTGGTGCGGCGACTGCGTGCGGGACGGCGCGGTGCTGCAGCGCATCGCCGAGGCGGCGCCGACGGTCGGGCTGCGCTTCCTCGACCGCGACGAGCATCCGGAGGTCGCGCAGGCCCTCGCCATCAACCGGGGACAGCGCATCCCGATGGTGGTCTTCCTGAGCGAGGACTTCGTGGAATGCGCCCGGTACGGCGAGCGCACGCTCGCCACCTATCGGAAGATGGCCGCCGAGCGCCTCGGGCCGAGCTGCCCGACCGGCATCGTCCCCCCCGGCCCGGAGTACCTCGAAACCGTGGCCGGCGAGTGGATCGACGAGATCGAACGCGTGCAGCTGATGCTGCGGCTCTCCCCGCGCCTGCGCGCCGTGCACGGGGATTAGCGGCCGCCGGCGGAGAGGTTGCCCGGTACGGCAATCCCGCTATAATAGGGAACGGTCCCGGCCCCATCGTCTAGCCTGGCCCAGGACATGGCCCTCTCAAGGCCAAGACACGGGTTCAAATCCCGTTGGGGCTACCAGATGATCTACCTCGCACCCTTCGTCCAGACCCCACCCGACGTCATCGAGAGGATGCTGGCGCTCGCCGCGATCCGGTCGGGGGACGTGCTGTACGACCTCGGCTCGGGCGACGGCCGCGTCGTCATCGCCGCCGCCCGGCGCCACGGCATCCGCGCCGCCGGCTTCGAGATCGACCCCGATCTGGTCCGCGACTCGCGGCAGGCGATCGCGGCGGCAGCTCTGACCGGCCTGGCCGAGATCCACGAGCGGGACATCCTGACCGCGGACCTCACCGGCGCCACGGTAGTGACCCTCTACCTGCAGCCCGACACCAACCTCCGGCTGCGGCCCGCCCTTTTCCGTCAGCTGCGGCCGGGGGCGCGGGTGGTCTCGCACGAATTCGGCATGGGGCGCTGGCGCCCGCACCGCGTGGAGCGGATGACGGACGCCGACGCCGTGCCGCGCACGATCTACCTCTGGCGAATCGGGGAGCGTTGAGCGGCGCCGCTACACCTGCTCGACGGGCTTGCCCGCGTCGGCCATATGCTGCCGCTCCACCGCCTTGCTGATGCTGAGCATCGCGCTGGTCAGCGCGGCGCGCGCCCGGTCGCCGTCCTGCAGGTCGTCGACCGCGAGGGTCGCGGTGCGCCGCATCCCGCCCTTGATGAACTCCACCATCAGGTGGGTCGCGTCGGCCTGCTGCACGTCCCCCACACCGATGTCGTCGCGCCCCAGGCGCGCGAGGTGCCCTTCGAGCAGCCTGCGCCAGTCGCCCTGCGGATCAGCTCCCATGAGATCCTCCCCCTTCGTAGTAAGAGGAGTTTTTCCCAGCCCGGCCGCAATGATGTATGCCATGAGCGAAAGCGGCGGGTATCTCCGGATCGTCGCCGCGGCGGTGATCTGGGGCAGCATCGGCGTCGCCGGGCGGGCCACCTTCGCCGCGGGCGTGGCCCCGCTGGAGGTCGCGTTCTTCCGCGCGCTCCTGGCGTTCGTCGCCGTGGCGATCATCGTGCTGCTCACCGAGCCTTTGGCACTCCGCATCCGGGCGGCCGACCTGCCGCTCTTCGCGGGCTTCGGCCTTGTCAGCATCGCGATCTTCTTCTTCGTCTACCTCTACGCGATCAGCCGCACCACCGTGGCCACCGCGGCCATCCTGCTGTACACGGCGCCGGCCTTCGTCATCATCCTCTCGCGGGTGCTCTTCCACGAGCCGGTGACACGGCCGAAAGCGGCCGCGATCGCGCTGGCCTTCGCGGGATGCGTGCTCGTGGTCCGCGGCTATGATCCGGCCGCCCTGCGGCTCAACCTGCCGGGGGTCCTGGCCGGGCTGGCGTCGGGGCTCACGTACGCGATGTACAGCATCTTCGGCAAGACGGCGCTGCGGCGGTACCGGCCGGCTACGACCCTCGTCTACGCCCTGGGCATCGGCGCGGTCGCCCTCGGCCTCACCGCGCTGCCGCTCGGAGCGGTGCATCTGACGCACACCGCGGCGGCCTGGCGGGGCATCGTCTACCTCGCCCTGGTCACATCACTGCTGGCCCAGTGGCTGTATCTGGCGGGGCTGGAACGGGTGGAGGCCGGGCGGGCCAGCCTGGTCGCCACGCTGGAGCCGGTGGTCGCCGCCGTGTTCGGGTACGTGCTGCTGGGCGAGCGCCTCGAGGTCTGGCAGCTGGTCGGCGGCGCGCTCGTGCTCAGCGCGGTGCTGACGATCCGGCTCGCGCCTCCCGCCGGCCCGTCACCAGCAGGAGAAGCGTCCCGGCGGTGAGCAGGATGGCCGCGCCGAGGAAGGGGGCGCTGTGGCCCACCTCGTCCCACAGCACGCCTCCGAGCAGCGGGCCCAGCACAAGACCCAGCCCCTGCGCGGTCTGGGAAGCCCCCATGGCGAGCCCGACGCGGCCGGGCGGAGCCAGCTCGCTGACCATCGCGTGCCAGGCCGGCGTCGAGAGCGCGTAGCCCACTCCGAGCAGCACGGCGGCCACGGCCAGCACCTGCAGCCGGGGCGACACCGGAAGGATCCACATCCCCAGCGAGGTCAGCGCCATCCCCCAGGAGACGGAGCGCAGCTTCCCCCACTGGTCGGCGAGCCGCCCGGCCGGCAGCGAAGCCAGCGCGATGGAGAGCATCAGCGCGAGGAACAGGGTGCCGATCATGTGCTCGGAGAGCCCGACGACGCGCTTGGCGTAGATGACGAGGATCGGCGCCAGCAGCCCCGCGCCGAACATCTGCAGGAAGGCGACGACCAGCATGACCAGCAGGAGCGGGTAGCGGCGCGCGTTCTCCATCATCTCGCCGAGATGGGGATTCCGTGCCGCGCCGTGGTAGCCGATCTCCACCGTCTCCGCGCCGCGGTGCGTCTCCCCGAGCCCGCGCAGCGTGAAGGCGGCCAGCAGGGCCGCCGCCAGCAGCATCACGCTGGCCAGGTAGAACCCCGAGACGTACGAGCCGGTGAAGCCGGCCACGTAGAGGCCGAGCGCGGGACCGAAGGCGAGGCCGGCGAGGAAGAACATGTTCAGCGCCCCCATCGCCGTGGCCCGGCGGTGCGGCGGCGTGGTGTCGGCGATGATCGCCGACGCCGCGGGCCAGAGGGCCGACGACCCGGCGCCGTCCACGAGCCGCAGGGGCACGAAGATCCAGGCCGTGCGCAGCACCGACATGACCAGCGGGGCCACGCTGCTCACGACGAGACCGCCGATGATCATCGGCCGGCGCCCCAGCCGGTCGGCCACCGATCCCCACGCCGTCTTCAGGAACGTCTCGACCAGCGCGAACGCGGCGACGACCATCCCCACCAGCTTCACGCTGGCCCCCAGCCGCTCCGTGAGGTGCAGCGGCAGCAGCGGGATGACGGTGGCGAAGCCGAGCTGCGCCAGCCCGATGACCAGGGCGACGCGCAGGATGACCCCGCGCAGCGGCAGCCGCCCGCCCTCCACCGGCCGTCCCGTCACCGGACGCCCGCCCGCAGGACCGCGGCCCCGTGCGCCTCCTCCTCCAGCGTGTCGTCGAGGGGCCGGAGGACGATGTCGCCGTGGCGGCGCCGCAGCGCGGCGGTGACCAGGTGGTCGGCGAAGCGCGGGTTCTTCGGAAGCAGCGGGCCGTGCAGGTAGGTGCCGTAAACGTGGCCGGAGGCGGCCCCCTCGGTGCGATCGGCCCCGTTGTTCCCGAAGCCGGAGACCACCTCGCCCAGAGGCCGGGCGAGCGGACCGAGGCGCGTGCGGCCGCCGTGATTCTCGAACCCCACCACCGTGGCGCCCCCGAGCAGCGGAGAGCGGATCACGATGTTGCCGATCAGGCGCGGAGCGCGGGGACCGGGATGCTCGGTCGTGAGGTCGAGCAGGCCCAGGCCCGGCAGATCGTCGCCCTCCGACGGCCGGTAGTAGTGGCCGAGCAGCTGGTAGCCGCCGCAGACGGCCAGCACCACCGCGCCCGCGGCGGCCGCGTCGCGCAGCGCCCCGCCCTTCACCGCCCGCAGGTCGTCGGCGGCCAGCTTCTGCTGGCGGTCCTCCCCACCCCCGATGAAGTAGAGGTCGTGCGCGTCCGGGGGGATCGGATCGCCCAGGCCGACCTCGTCGATGCGAACGTCCACGCCGCGCCAGCGGGCCCGGGCGGCGAGGCTCATCAGGTTCCCGCGGTCGCCGTAGAGGTTGAGCAGGTCGGGATACAGGTGACAGATCCGCAGGTCCACGCCGCTCACCAGTTGCCGCTCACCAGTATACGGTCAATCTTCCCAGAATCCCCGGACGGCGCCGCGCTGCTGCAGGATCTTGCGCAGTTGGAGCATCGCGGTGTAAGTGGGCAGCACGTACAGCGGGGCGCCGTCCCGCTCGCCGCGAGCGGCCGCGTCCAGGGCCCGCGCCAGGTCCTTCTCCACCGTGATGGCGGACGGATCCACGCCCGCGTACTTCAACCGCAGGGCCATGTCCTCCGCCCGGATGCCGCTGATGACGAGCCGCTCGGTGCGCCCGGCCAGCATCTCGAAGTCCACGTCCCACAGCCAGGAGATGTCCCGCCCGTCGGCGGTCAGGTCGTTGATGGCGATGAGCGCCTCGCGGCCGCCGGCGCGCAGCATCGTGCGGATGACCTCATTGAAGCCGGCCGGATTCTTGGCCAGCAGGAACACCGCGGTGCGGCCGTTCACGGCCACCTGCTCGGCGCGGCCGAAGGCGGGGGTGAAGGCCGCGACCCCCCGCGCGATCGCCTCCAGCGCCACCCCCAGATGCAGGCAGCAGGCCGCCGCGGCGAGGACGTTGTGCACGTTGTAGACTCCGGGCAGGCTGGTCGTCACGCGCACCGCGCCCTGCGGCGTGTCCAGGCGGAAGGACGTACCCGCCAGACCCCGCTGCTCCACCTCGCGCGCCGCGACGAGCGGCTCGGGCCGCGCCGTCCCGCATCGCGGGCACCGGTACAGACCCATGTGCCCGAAGTACACCGCGTCGTAGTGATAGGGCACGCCGCAGCGGTAGCAGTACCGCGCGTCGGCGGTGTGCTCGATCGTACCGATGCCGCAGCCCGCGTCCTCGATACCGAAGGGCAGGCGCACGCCCGGATGCTGCCCGCCGACCTCGGCCACGAGCGGGTCGTCGGCGTTGAAGATCGCGGCCGCGGAGCGGTCCATCGCCGCCAGCGCCTGCCGCCACCGCCCGGCGATGATGTCGATCTCCCCGTAGCGGTCCAGCTGATCGCGGAAGAGGTTGGTGAGCACGACCGCGCGCGGCGCCAGGGAGCTCTGCACCAGGGGCAGCGTCGCCTCGTCCACCTCGAAGACGCCGATGTCCCCCCGCATCGCCCCGCCCACCGAGGCCCGGCGGACAAGCGCCGCGGCGATGCCCGCGGCGAGATTCGCTCCCGCGCGGTTGTGCACGGAAACCAGACCCGCGGTCTCGAGGATACGCGTGATGAGGCGGGAGGTGGTGGTCTTGCCGTTGGTGCCGGTGACGATCACCGTGCCGCG
>DASUAK010000043.1:0-10005 GCA_035763845.1 bacterium
ATCGCGGGCCTCACCGCCTCGGACGAAGAGGTTCAGCGCATCCGGGTCGAGCTCGGCCTGACCCGCCCGCTGCACGTGCAGTACCTCATCTTCCTCGACCAGCTCCGCCGCGGCGATCTGGGCACCTCCGCGGTGACCCGCGCTCCCGTGGCGGAGGAGATCGGGCAGCGCCTCCCCCAGACGGTGGTGCTCGCCCTGGCCAGCGTCACGCTGGCCGCCGTGACCGGTCTGGGCGCGGGGATCCTCTCCGCCACCCGCCCGGGCTCCGTCCTCGACTACCTCGTCATGGCCGGCGCCGTGTGCGGGATCTCGATCCCGGTCTTCTGGCTGGGGATCATGCTGATGCTGCTCTTCGCGGTGACGCTGCACTGGCTGCCCGCGGGAGGCTACGGCACCCCCGCCCACCTCATCCTGCCCACGATCACCCTGTCCGCCTTCTCCGTCGCGATCATCGCCCGGATGACCCGCAGCAGCCTCCTCGAGGTGATGCACCTCGACTACATCCGCACCGCCCACGCCAAGGGGGTCACCCGGCAGGGCGTGGTCCTGCGGCACGCCCTGAAGAACGCGCTGATCCCTGTGCTCACCGTGCTCGGCCTGCAGTTCGGCGCGCTGATGGGCGGGGCGGTCCTGACGGAGACGACGTTCGCCTGGCCTGGGATCGGCCGGCTCCTCGTGGGCGCCGTCTCCTCGCGCGATTACGCGGTGGTGCAGGGCATCGTCCTGATGTTCGCGTCGATCTACGTGGCGGTGAACCTCATCGTGGACGTCCTCTACGGCTATGTCGACCCCCGCATCCACTACGGTTAGCTGGCCGGCCGCCACTCCGTCCCGCCGGGCCGGGTTCACGCGCCGGCTCGGGCGGCGCCGCACCGCGGTGGCGGGGATCCTCATCCTTCTCGGCTTCGCGGTCGCGGCATCGCTCGGCCCGTTCCTGCTGCCCTACCAGCCCAACGCGGCGGACTTCGAGCAGGTGCTGCTGCGGCCGTCCTGGGCCCACCCCTTCGGGACCGACAACCTCGGACGCGACCTGCTCACCCGGGTGATCTACGGCGCGCGCGTCTCCTTCCTGATCGGCCTCCTGGGCGTAACCCTCAGCGTGGCCGTGGGGGTGCCTCTCGGGCTGGTCTCAGGCTACTGGGGCGGCCGGCTCGACCTGCTGCTGCAGCGGCTGGTGGACATCCTGCTCGCCTTCCCCGGCTTTCTGCTCGCCCTGACCCTGGTGGCGGTGCTCGGGGTGGGCGTGCTCAACGTGGTGGTCTCCGTCGGGCTGGCCACGGCGCCGACCTACATCCGGCTGGTGCGCGGGGTCGTGCTCTCCGTGCGCGAGCACACCTACGTCGAGGCGGCCCGCGCGCTGGGGGCCAGCGACGGACGCCTCGTCCTCCGCCACGTCCTGCCCAACTGCCTGCCGCCGCTCATCGTGCAGTCCACGCTCCAGCTGGGCACGGCGATCCTCACCGCGGCGGGACTCGGCTTCCTCGGGCTGGGGGTCCGGCCGCCCACGCCCGAGTGGGGGACGATGCTGGGGGAAGGGCAGACCTATGTCTTCTCATCCTGGTACATCGCCACGTTCCCGGGGCTGGCCATCTTCCTGGCGGTCATGGCGTTCAACCTGCTGGGGGACGGGCTGCGAGACGCGCTGGATCCGCGGATGACCGCCCTCCACGCGCGCTGACTCAGACGACCTTCGCCTGCCGCAGGGCCGCCACCGCGTTCGCGTCCATCCCCATCTCCCGCAGGATCGCCTCGGTGTGCTGGCCCAACACCGGCGGGGCGGAGCGGATGCGCCCCGGCGTCTCGGAAAGCTTCACGGGCACGCCGGTCTGCTTCACGCGGCCGACGGTGGCGTGGTCCACCTCGGCCAGCATCGCCCGGTGCGCCACCTGGGGATCGGCGAAGACCTCCTCGACGGTGAGGATAGGCCCGCAGGGGACGCCGGATCCGTCGAACGCCTCCGTCCACTGCCGGGTGCTCTTCTCCAAGAACAACCCTGCCAGGTGCGTGATGAGCTCCCTGCGGTGCGCCACCCGCGTGCGGTTGGTGGCGTAGCGGGGGTCGTCGAGCAGGCGGGGGTCCACCAGCTCGGCGAAGCGCCGCCAGATCGCCTCGCTGCCGACGGCGACGTTCACGTAGCCGTCCGAGGTCTGGAAGGCCTGATACGGCACGATCGTCGGATGGCCGCTGCCGAGCCGGCCGGGGCTCTCCCCTGTCGCGAAGTAGTACCCCGCCGCGTAGGTCAGCCAGGAGATCTGCCCGTCGAGCAGCGCCGCATCCACGAGTTGGCCGCCTCCGGTGCGCTCCCGCACGCGCAGGGCGGCCAGGATGCCGTAGGCTGCGTACATGCCGGCGCAGATGTCGGCGATCGCGACGCCGACCTTCACGGGCGGGCCGCCCTCCTCGCCGGTGATGCCCATCACCCCGCCCATCCCCTGGAGGATGAGGTCGTAGGCGGTGCGCTCGCGGTAGGGACCGTCCTGCCCGAAGCCGGAGATCGAAGCGTACACCAGGCGCGGGAAGCGATGGTGAACGGTCCCGTAGCTCAACCCGAAGCGCTCCATGATCCCGGGACGGAAATTCTCCACGAGCACGTCGGCGCGGCCCAGCAGCTGCAGCAGGATGTCACGCCCCCGCGGATCTTTGAGATTGAGGGTCAGGCTCTCTTTGTTGCGGTTGACCCCGAGGAAGTAGGCGCTCTCCTCACCGATGAACGGCGGCCCCCACCCGCGGGTGTCGTCCCCGCCCTCCGGCGTCTCGACCTTGATCACCCGGGCCCCGAGGTCGCTCAGCATCACGGTGCAGAACGGGCCCGCCAGCGCCCGGGTCAGGTCGATGACGAGGAGGTCGTCGAGCGGCTGCATCTAGTCCTGCACGAAGGCGACGAAGCGGCAGAACGCGGCCTCCCCGCCCTTGAAGCGGAACGGGAAGCAACCCACCCACACCTTCTGGTTCAGGACGAGATCGATGTGCCCGCCGACGTTCTCGACGTGGAAGACGCCCTTCGGGAAGAGCATCGTGTGCGTGGCCTGGTAGTCCCGGGGCCAGGGGAAGGCCTCGTCCAGCGGCATCCGGATCTTCTTCTCGACCTCGGGGATGAGGTCGCGCCGCGCGTCGCGCACCTTGGTGTTGAAGGGGTGGTCGGTGCTGATGGCGTCGATCGCCATCCAGCGGATGCCGCGGTCCAGGACCCACTTGCAGAACTCCGCCCGCGGCCCGGGGTGGCGGAGGAACGACCGGGGCAGGTCCGCCCTCGCATCCTTGTGGTGCTCGCGGGTGTGCGGCGACCAGTCTTCGTTGTAGTAGGCGTGGTAGCCGGTGTGGATGACCAGGATGTCGCCCTTCTCGATGCGGATGTTGTGCTTCTTCTCCCAGGCCTCGAAGTGGTCGGAGCCGTAGATGTCGTAGTCGCCGATGCCGAACTGCTGCAGGTCGACGACGCAGGCCGGGCCGACCAGCGTCTCGATCGGGATGCCGGCCACGTCGGGGCCGGGGTCGTTGAAGTGCAGCGGCGAGTCGAGGTGCGTGGCGATGTGGTTCGTCGTGCTGATGTGCTGCGCGTTCACGCCTTCGAAGGCCATCTTCTTGACCCACGTGATCTTGGGCCCCTCATAGTATGCGAAAGGAGGGGAATCCATGCTGAAGTTCTGACTCAAGTCGAGCACGCGACACCGGGACAGATCGAACGACTTCATACGGTCATCTCCTCCGCGTCAGACGACATGCCGTAGGGCCGCACGGGTCGCACAACACGACCCGCGACAACATTACGACATGCCACAGGTGAACCCTCCGGCGCAGCGAATCGGCGGGGCGATGCCCATCCGGGCCGTGACGCTCGACGTCTACTCGGCGCTGTTCGACACCGTGAGCGGCCTGACGGCCGCCGCGGCCGGCGTGCTGCGGGGCCGGGAGCCCGGCGACCCGCGGGCGTCCGCCGGGGACGCGCGCGCGCTGGCCCGGCAGTGGCGGCAGCGCCACGCCGAGTCGCTCCTCATCCTCAACGCGCTCGACCGGGAGCCGGCGAGGAATCGCGACGCCATCGAGATCGCCGCGCGCTTCGTGCTGCGGGAACTCCGGCCCCCGCTTACGGCATCCGAACTGGGGCATCTGGTGGCGGCATGGGAACGGCTCCCGCCGTGGCCGGAGGCGCCGGACGTCCTGCGGGCCCTCCGGGCGCGGCCCCTCATCCTCGCCTCGCTCAGCAACGGCGACGAGGACATGCAGCGGCGACTGCTCGCGACGCTGCCGGTCCACGTTGACCATGTCATCTCCACCGAAGGCGGCCGGTTCAAGCCGCATCCGTCGGTGTACGCGAACGCCCTGGCGGCGCTGGGAGTGGGCGCGGGGGAAGTGCTGCACGTGGCCGGGTCGCCCACCGACGCGATGGGGGCGACCGCCTCCGGCATCACCACGCTGTGGGTGAACCGTACGGGCGAACCCGTGCTCGACCCGCGCTACGCCCCGGCCTTCGAAAGCCGGGACCTGCACCGCGTCGTCCCCGTCCTCGACTCCTTGAGCTGACGCGGCGCGAGCGGTGGGAGGGCCGAACACCTGATTCGGACCGATTCCCCCCGGCCTACGTGCGCAACCGCGGGTCCAGGGCGTCGCGGAGGGCGTCGCCCAGCACGTTGAACGTCAGGACCGTCGTGGTGATGGCCAGCCCAGGAAAGATGGCCATCCAGGGCGCCCTGGTGGCGAAGTCCACCGCTGCTCCCCGCAGCATGAGCCCCCAGGCGGGGGTGGGCTCGGAGACGCCCAGGCCGAGGAAGGAGAGGGACGCCTCCAGCAAGATCGCCTGTCCCAGGAAAGCCGTCACCATGACGAGGTACGGGGCGGCCACGTTGGGTGCCATGTGACGGAAGATGATCCGCCAGTGGCCGGAGCCGATGGCCTGCGCGGCCTCGACGTACGTCATCGCCCGGACGGCCAGAGCGCTGCCCCGGACTACCCGCTCCACCCGGGGGATGAAGGACAGCGCGATGGCGACGACCAGCTTCTCGGCGCCGGTGCCGATGAAGGCGACGATGGCCATGGCCAGGATGATGATCGGGAAGGAGATCATGATGTCGACGAGGCGCTGGACGAAGAGGTCGATCTTCCCCCCGAAGTAGGCGCTGGCCACGCCGATCATGGCTCCGAGGGTCGAGCCGATGAGCGAGGCGCCGAAGCCAACGAGCAGGGCGGTGCGGGCGCCGAAGATGATGCGGCTCAGGACGTCGCGGCCGAAGGCGTCGGTGCCGAACCAGTGGGTCCCGCTGGGCGGCTGGAGCATCGCCCCGAAGTCGTTGGCCACCGGGTTGTAGGGCGCCACCCACGAGGCGAAGATCGCGATCAGCGCCTGCAGGACGATCAGGGTCAGGCCGGCCATCCCCAGGGGCTGCCGGCGGACGAAGCGGGCCAGCGCGTGGGGCCGGCGGCGCACCCCGGCCGCCCGGCCGGCGGCAACCTCGGGGGCCGCGATCGTGAGGGGATCGCCCTCAGCCATAGCTGATGCGCGGGTCCAGAGCGGCGTAGAGCAGATCGATCACGACGTTGACGAGGATGTAGGCCGTCGCCACGAGGAGCATCAGCCCCTGGATCAGCGTGTAGTCCCGCTGGTTGATGGCGTCGACGATCAGCTTGCCGATGCCGTTGAGGTTGAAGACCTGCTCGGTGACGACCAGGCCGCCGATCAAGAAGGCAAACTCGAGGCCGATCACCGTGATCACGGGCAGCATCGCGTTGCGCAGGGCGTGACGGCGCAGGATCATGCGCCGGGCCAGCCCCTTGGCCCAGGCCGTCCGGATGTAGTCCTCGCGCAGCACTTCCAGCACGGCGGACCGGGTCATCCGCGTCGCCACCGCCGAGTACCGGTAGCCGACGGCCAGGGCGGGCCAGATGAGCTGGGCCAGATTCGCGCCCGGGTCCTTCAGCAGCGGCGAGAACGTGAGCGGCGGGAGATAGCCGAAGACGTTGAGCAGGAACAGGATGATGAGGATGCCCAGCCAGAACGACGGGACGGACAGCCCGGCGACGCTGAACACCTGCACGACGTAGTCGGGCCAGCGGCCGCGCTGCACCGCGGCGATCGTCCCCAGCGGGATGGCCATGACCGTGGCGATGAGCGTCGCCATCACGGCGAGCTGGAGGCTCAACGGGAGGCGGATGCCGATCTCCCGGGCCACGGACTCCCCGGACCACATCGAGCGGCCCAGGTCGAGCCGGAACATGCCCACCATCCACTCCACGAACTGGTCCCACAGCGGCT
The DNA here is from genome assembly GCA_035763845.1 of bacterium. GTDB lineage: Bacteria > Sysuimicrobiota > Sysuimicrobiia > Sysuimicrobiales > Kaftiobacteriaceae > Kaftiobacterium. Next base: position 6,248 of record DASUAK010000043.1, read on the forward strand.
TGTTCAGCCCCAATCGCGCGCGCTCGGCCTCGATCACCCCCGCGGTGACGTAGCTGCCCCCGGAGACCAGCCGCAGCTCGACGATGTCTCCCGGAACGACGCGGACGAGCACGAAGATCAGCACGGCGACCGCCAGCAGCGTGGGCACGACCAGAGCGAACCGGGTGAGAGCGTAGCGGGTCATCGGGAAGCTCTGGAGGGGCGGGCCGCCCGGCCCGCCCCTCCGAAGGAGCTACTCCGCCAGCCAGTACTCGGCGAGGTCGGGTTCGACGTAGTGGTTGGTCGTGGTCTTGTAGCCGCGCAGCGTCCGCCAGTGCGGGATGATGCGCTGCCACCAGAGGACGTAGATCACGTAGGCCTGCTCGTCCAGGGCCCGCCGCTCGAACTGGTGCACGAGGCGCGCGCGCTCTGTCTTGTCGGCGGTGCGCCCGATGCGGAAGTACAGCCCGTCCAGCTGCCGGTCGACGTACCCGCCGTAGTTGAGGTCGCTGACATCCGAGGACAGGAACTTCTGGAGCTGGACGTCGGGATCATCGATGAAGTCGCAGGCGAAGTCCACGCTCAGGTCGTAGTTTCCTGCCCTCAGGTCGGCGAAGTAGCGGCCGCCTTCCTGCTGCTCGTGACGGACGTTGAGGCCGATCTGCCGCCACTGGTCGACCAGGTAGACGCCGACGGCCTCGTAGGGCATCGAGATGTCGCGGTTCTTCAGGGTGAAGGAGAAGCCCTCGGGCACCCCGGCCTCGCGCAGGAGCTGCCGGGCCTGCTGCCTCGCCGCGGTCATGTTGCGGCTGTAGCCGGCCAGGCGCAGCAGCTCCGCCTGCGGCATGTCGTAGTCCCCGCCGGGGCGCATCATCGCCCCCACCGGCTGGATGAAGGCGATCTGCGACAGCGCCTGGCTGCCGCCCCAGCGGTCGATCGCCAGGGTCAGCGCCCGCCGGACCCGGGCGTCGTCGAACGGCTTCTTCTTGGTGTTGATGGCCACGGTGTTGTTGCACTGCCATGGGGAGGACTGGACCATCACCTTGTCCCCCACGGCGCCGACGATGTCGTCGCGCTCGGCCGGCGAGACCCCGCGGAACTCGACCAGGGCCTGCCCGCTCTTGATCGCGGCCAGCATCGCCGAGCGGCTGGCGATGAAGAGGACACGGTACCCGTCCAGGTAGGGCTTGCCGCGGTCCCAATAGTCCTCGAACCGCCGGCCCACCCAGTGCGACCCCCGGACATACTCCACGAAGCGGAACGGACCGGTGCCCATGACGTTGCGCTCATAGAACCGCGGGTCGCGCTCCAGGATATCCGCCTTGTACACGAAGTTGAACGGCGACGCCAGCTTCTCCACGAACCCCGCGGTCGCGAACTTCAGGCGGAAGACGACGGTCTGAGGATCGGGCGCCTCCACGACCCGGACCATGTGGTACATCGCCTTGCGGATGCTGATGACCCCCTGGTCCTCCTTCGGGAAGATGATCTTGTCGTAGGTGGCCTTGATGTCGCGCGACGTCAGGGTTGATCCGTCGTGGAACTTGACCCCGCTGCGGATCTTGAACGTGTAGGTCATCCCGTCCCGGGACGCCGTCCAGGACTCCGCCAGGTCGCCGACGACCTTGGGATAGTTCTGCGTGTCGAACTTCACGAGGTAGTTGTAGTGGGGTTTGACCGGATGGAGCATGGCGAACGTCGTCTCGCGGTGGCCGTCGAATGACGGCGGCTGCGACGTGGAGATGTAGACCAGCGTGCCGCCGCGGCGGGGCTGCTGCTGCGCCGGGGTCGGCGCGGCCAGGAATCCAACCGCCAGCACGGTCGCCGCGACCAGCCCCAGAACCGTACGTACGGCCCGGGTTCGTCCCATCATCTCTGTCATCGATCTCCCCTCCCCTGTGTGCCATCCCCCCGATGGGCAGATCTGTGTTCCTGTCAACTACGACGCGGCCGGAAGGGCCCCTGCCCTATGAGGTCTTCCCTGCGTCGAGGAGCGCGGCCATCGCCTCCACGGCCTGCTCGAAGCAGGCCATCGGCGGCCGCACGAGGCCGGCGCCGACCTGCCCGACGCCGGCGCGGTGGTGGGCGATGCCGGTGTTCACCCGCGGGGTGATGCCCGTCTTGACCACCTTGCGGATGTCGATCCCCGTCGGCGTTCCCCGAAACTCGAGCTGCGGGATCCCGAAGGCCGGATTCTCGGTGACCGTGATCTCGTACATCTCCAGCGTCGCCTCGACGGCCATCTTCGGCGTCCCGCCCACGAACTTGACGATGGCGGGGGCGGCGGCCATGGCGAACGCGCCGATCCCGGCGGTCTCGGTGATCGTACTGTCCCCGATGTCGGGGTTGGCATCTTCCTGCGTGTAGCCGGGGAAGAAGAGCCCCACGGGAATCTCCGCGGGCGCGGTGAACCAGCGGTCCCCCAAGCCGCTGACGCGGACGCCGAAGTCGGTGCCGTTGCGCGCCATGGCGGTCACCAGCGTGCTGCCGGCGATGCCGTGGGCGGCGTCCATCGTCGCCTTGCAGGCGGCCATGACCGGGTTGAGGACGGCGAGGTCGTTGCCGGCCAGATACTCCAGCACGGCCGCGAGGTCGTCGCTCCGCGCCCCCGTGCGGGCGAGGTGCGGCGCGAGGATGCGCGCCATCAGCGCCGAGCCGGCCCGGTTGCGGTTGTGGCCCTCGTCCCCCATCTGGATCTGCTGGGCGATCAGGCTCTTCATGTCCAATCCACCCGCGCGCTCGAGCGCCGCCCCGGCGATCGGCGCGTAGACGTCGCGCAGCCAGCGCAGGCGCGCCAGCACATCGTCGCTGTAGGCGCCGTAGCGCAGCACCTTGCCGTAGCCCTCGTTGAGGCTGGAGTAGGCCCGCGTTCCGCCCGCCCGGTTCTCGATGATGTACACCGGCATCGAGGCGGTGGTCACGCCGGCCATCGGCCCGACGGCCTGATGATGGTGGCAGGGCTCGAAGGCGACCTCCCCGCGCTCGACCATCGCCACGGCCGCGCGCTCGTCCTTCGCCAGCCCCTCGTAGATCAGCCCGCCGATGACCGCGCCGCGCAGGGGGCCGGACATCCGCGACCATTCGATGGGCGGGCCCGCGTGCAGGATGAGGTCCCGCCGCATGCCGGGGATGACCTCGCCGGCCGGCGCGATCCCGGCGACCACCGGCGTGCTGTCCAGGATGCGCGCCGCCGCCTGCTCGTTCGCCTCGTCGATCCGCATCAGCCCCTCCGCTCTAGGCACCGAGCTTGTCCAGCATCTCGATCAGCTTCTGCTTCCCGCCCGCGGGCGGCTGCCAGTCGACGGACACGACGGCAACGCCCTGGGCACGCAGGCTGTCGGCGAACAGCTCCAACCCGACGTTGACGACCCGCGGCCGCTCCGCCAGCAGAGCGACGATCCCCGCCGCCTCCGGCAGCTCTGCGGGCGCCGATGGAGCCGCGAGCCGCAGCGGTGTGCGCGGCTGCCCGCGCGCGCCCGCCGCCTCGGCGATGAGCGCCGCGAGGCGGACGGCCTGGGCGTTGCTCGACTGGACGAGCGCGCCGACTTCGGTCAGCGCCCCCGTCTGCGCATCGTGGACCTGCGGGTCGAGGTCGGTGCCGCACACGGTCACGACGATCGGCAGCCAGCGCCCCGCCCCGCGCGAGCGGTCCCGCGCCTGCCGTATCACCGGCGCCAGCTGCCCGGCCGGATCGGCGTGTGCTCCCCAGCCCAGCACGACGTCGAGCAGGATGACGGCCACCTCCGGATCCTCCGCCTCCCGCAGCAGCCGCTGCTGGC
>DASUAK010000044.1:0-3056 GCA_035763845.1 bacterium
CGCACCGCGGCCGAGGGCGCGGAGGAAAAGGATCTCACCCAGGACATCCAGTTCCTCCTGCAGGTCTGGAACCGCGTTGAGGAGCGCTCCAAGAGCAGCCGCGCGCCGGCCCTCGTGTACCAGGACCTACACCTCATCCGCCGCGTCGTGCGGGACCTCTTCACCGACGAGGTGGAGCGTTTCCTGATCGACTCGAAGGAGGAGTTCCAGCGCGTCCAGGACCTGCTCGGGTCGTTCGCGCCGCAGCTCAAGCCGCGCGTGCATCTCTATCGCGGGGAGACCTCGGTCTTCGAGCACACCGGCGTCGAGCGCGAGCTGGAGAAGGCGCTGCGCCGCAAAGTGTGGCTCCACTCGGGCGGCTACATCGTCGTGGACCGCACCGAGGCGCTGACGATCATCGACGTGAACACCGGGAAGTACGTGGGGAAGACCGACCTCGCCAGCACGATCCTCCGCACGAACCTGGAGGCGGTGGAGGAGATCGTCCGGCAGATCATGCTGCGCGATATCGGCGGCATCATTCTCATCGACTTCATCGACATGGAGGGCGAGTCGCACCGCAAGAAGGTGATGTCCGCGCTGCACGAGGCAGTGCGGCGCGACCGCTCCAAGATCCACGTCATCGACCTGACCGCTCTGGGGCTGGTCGAGATCACCCGCAAGCGTATGTACCAAGACCTGGAAGAGGTGATGCGCGAGCCCTGCCCGTACTGCGAGGGGCGGGGGCGCGTCCTCTCCGCGGAGACGATGGCCCTGCGCGTGCGGCGCGAGCTGCGCCGGCTGCTGCGGCAGGCCAAGGGGAAGGCCGTTCTGCTGGAGGTCCATCCCGAGGTGCACCGCCAGCTGCTCGCCGACGGCGAGGGCTGGGTGCGCCAGGTGGAGGGGCAGGCCGGGAAGCGCGTCCGCCTGCGCGGCCGGGACGGCCTGCACCTGGAGCGCATCCGCGTCGTCGAGTCGGAGAGTCTCGAGACGCTGGACGAGGCGGCGCGGGGCGGCCAGCGCGAGCAGGTGTTCTGGATCGCCCACGACCCCTCCGATGCGGTGGGCCTCGCCGAGCCCGACGAGGAGCAAGAGGTGGCCCTCGCCGCGACCGTGTCCGGTTCCGCGCGCCGCGACGGCCTCCTCACGCGCCTGCGCCGTCTCCTCGGCGGGACCTGACCCGGCGGCACCTGGCCCGGAGCGTCCGGCCCCGCGGCCGTGAGGCCCGGCGGTCGTGAATGCAGTGCTCTCGCGGGGGGCCTCGATTGCCGCGTCGCGTCCCGATGTGTTACAATGCGGCGTCGGGTCTTCCGGGCCGCAGGTGGCGCCCCGCCCGGCCGCCGCGGCCGATGCCGGCGGCGAGATGATGCCGGGAGAGCGCGCATGTACGCAGTCGTCGAGAGCGGGGGAAAGCAGTATCGCGTGGAGGAAGGCGCCACGCTGCGCGTGGAGCGGCTGGACGCAGCGCCGGGCGCCGAGGTGACGCTGGACCGCGTGCTGCTGGTGGCGGACGGGGAGCAGGTGACGCTGGGCGCGCCCGTCGTCACGGGCGCCAGCGTGCACGCCACTGTCCTCGGCCACGACCGGGCGAAGAAGATCATCGTCTTCAAGTACAAGTCGAAGGCGCACTACCGGCGCAAGCAGGGGCACCGGCAGCACCAGACGGCCCTGCGCATCGACAAGATCACGCTGTAGGGGACGCAGATGGCGCACAAGAAAGGCATGGGATCGTCCCGCAATGGGCGGGACAGTAAGAGCAAGCGGCTCGGCGTGAAGGCGTATGCCGGCGCCGAAGTGACCGCGGGCAGCGTGCTGATCCGCCAGCGCGGGACGCGGGTGCAGCCCGGCCGCAACGTCGGGATGGGCCGCGACTTCACGTTGTTCGCGCTGATCGAGGGCCGGGTGGCCTTCGAGCGCCAGGGGCGCGACGGCCGCCGGGTCAGCGTGTATCCGGTGCAGGCGTAGCGGCCGGCACACCGGGTCGCGCAGCCTCTCGCTCGGGCCTGGGCGCCATCCTGGTCGAGACCGAGCACCATCTATCGCGAGCACCAGTTCGAGCGTCGTTCATCCAAACCATGAGGTGAGCCGAGGGCTCGACGCCGCGGGTGCGGGGTCGGGCCCTCCGTATTGATGTTCATCGACCGGGCGGTCATTTACGTGAAGGCCGGCGACGGGGGGAACGGCGTCGTCAGCTTCCGCCGTGAGAAGTTCGTCCCCAAAGGCGGTCCCGACGGGGGGGACGGCGGCCATGGGGGCGACGTCATCCTCGTCGCCGACGAGGGGCTGTCCACATTGCTGGACTTCCAGCACCGCCGCCATTTCCGGGCGCAGGCCGGCAGCCACGGCCAGGGCGCGAAGAAGCACGGGCGGCGCGGCGGCCCGCTGATCGTGCCCGTCCCCGTGGGCACCGTCGTGCGGGACGCGGAGACGCGGGAGTTGCTGGGGGATCTCGTGCAGCATGGCCAGCGGCTGGTCGCGGCGCGCGGCGGCCGGGGCGGCCGTGGGAACGCGCGCTTCGCCACCCCGACCCACCGCGTGCCGCGGACGGCTGAGCCGGGCGGGGCTGGGGACGAGCGCACCGTCGAGCTCGAGCTGAAGCTCATCGCCGACGCCGGACTGGTCGGCTTTCCCAACGCCGGCAAATCCACGCTCCTCAGCCGCGTCTCGGCCGCTCGCCCCAAGATCGCCGACTACCCGTTCACGACCACGGAGCCGTATCTGGGTGTGGTGGCGCTTCCCGACGGCCGCAGCTTCGTCCTCGCGGACATCCCCGGCCTGATCGAGGGGGCGCACCACGGAGCCGGGCTCGGGCACACCTTCCTCCGCCACATCTCCCGCACGAGCGTGCTGATCCACCTTGTCGACTTGGCCGCCCCCGACCGCGATCCCCTGGCCGACTTCGAGGCTGTCGCCTCCGAGCTCCGGCTGTACGATCCCGCCCTCGCCGCGCGGCCCATGCTCGTCGCCCTCAACAAGATCGACCAGCCCGACGCCCGGCTCCGGCTGGCGGACACGGCCGCGGCGCTGGAGCGCAGAGGATACCGGACCTTCGCGATCTCGGGAGCCACCGGGGAGGG
>DASUAK010000045.1:0-11927 GCA_035763845.1 bacterium
GCGGCGATGGCGGCGCGGGTGGGGCGGGCGTTGGGCCTAGGGGGGGAGGCCATCGACGAGCTGCGGATGGGGGCGCGGCTGCACGATCTCGGCAAGATCGGCGTCCCCGATGCGATCCTGACCAAGCCGGGACCGCTCGACCCGAAGGAGCTGGCGGTGATGCGGCGCCATGCGGAGGGCGGGTCGGAGATCCTCCGCCGGGCGCCGCTCTCAGACCGGGTCAAGGCGACGGTGCGGAGCAGCCACGAACGGTGGGACGGCGGTGGGTATCCGGACGGGCTGGCGGCGGAAGCCATCCCGCTCCTGGCGCGGATCGTCGCCGTGGTGGACGCTTACGAGGCGATGACGAGCGACCGTCCGTACCGCCGGGCGCTCCTCCCGGCCGAGGCCCTGGCCCGCCTCCGCGGGGCTGCGGGGTCGCAGTTCGACCCACGCATCGTGGAGACGTTCGTCGGGCTCATGGAGCGGGGCGAGCGGCGACGTCCGGTGTCGGCCTGACGGGGAGGGGTCAGCGCGCGCGCGCGACCGTTCCGCTCAGGGCGATCCTCCAGTCCTTGGGGAGCAGGCCGACGGCGTCCTTCAGCTGCCAGTACAGGGGGCTGACCTTCCCCGCGTGGGCATCGTGACGGTCCAGCGTGCGGAGCTCATCCCACAGCTTGTTGACGACCTGGGTGCGCGGGCGCACCACTTGGCGATCCATCATCTCTCACCTCCTTTCCTCGGCATCGTTTTACCCACCCAAACCTCCATCATCTTGACGCATGCCGCGTTCCCCGGAGGATGAGCACGACCGAAGGCCCAACCATCTCGTATCCCCGGGGGATCCGGAGGCTCGATCAGTAGCCGAAGACGATGGTCACGCGGGCCGTCACCGCGATGAGGCCCGGCTCGATCGGTGTGGGAACGCCCTGGGGCACTTGCGCGGGGGCGGCCCGGCCGAGTCCCTGCACCTCGATCCCGACGAACTCCTCCGAGATCTGGACGATGCTCTTGATCTGCAGCCCCGCGGCCCGGGCGATGGCGTCCGCCTTGTCCCGGGCTTCGCGGACGGCCAGGGTCAGGGCTTCCCGGCGGGCCTCCGACGCATCGCGCAGGCCGAAGCTGACGTCCATCACCTGGTTCGCCCCGGTCTTCACTGACTCGTCGATAGCCGGGCCGACCAGGCGGAGGTCGGTGAGCGTCATGGTCAGGGTGTAGGTGGCGCGGTAGCCGGCGATCTGCGGCGTCCCATCCCGGGGCGTGGTGAACACCGGCGTCAGCCGCACCCCGGACGTGCGGATGTCCTGGCGGCGGATGCCGAGCATCTGCAGGCGCGCGAGGATCTGTTCGGCGATCCGCGCCACCTCCGCACTCGCGTCGGCGGCCGCAGGCCGCTGGACCTGCGCGCCCACGCTGACGACGGCCTGCGTGGGAGGCACCTCGACCAACCCGGTGCCGTGGGTGATGATTTGGTTCCGTCCGGGCTCGGGCACCTGCGCCTGCGCGGGGACGGCGATCAGCAGGACGGCGAGCAGGACGGCGCTCATGATGCGCATCGGATCACCTCCAGCATTCTATGACGCGTGAGCCGCGGGATGCGTTCCCGAACCGAACGCAGGGAACCTCCCGCACCCCGGGACGCGTACGGCCTTCTTCGCGGGTCCGTGTGATTCCGCGGAGCGGCGGAGGGGAAAAAGACTCTGGTAAGGAGGAGGCTACCCATGTGGATGTCCCGTCTTGCATTGGCCTTGATCCTGGCGCTGGCGGTCACCACCGTTCCGGCCACGCCGGCACGGGCCCAAGCCGTCCGGGTGATCGTGGATGGATCGCCCGTGTTCTTCGATCAGCCGCCGGCGATCATCGGCGGCCGCACGCTCATCCCGCTGCGCGGCGTCTTCGAGCAGATGGGGGCGACCGTGCAGTGGAACCCGGTGAACGACTCCGTCTTCGCCACCCGGGGGACCACGCAGGTGCAGCTCACCATCGGCAGCCGCATCGGCTACGTGAACGGACGGCAGGTGATGCTGGACGTGCCGCCGATGATCGTCAACGGCCGCACACTCGTGCCCCTGCGCTTCATCAGCGAGTCGCTGGGCGCGCACGTGCAGTGGCTGCCGGCCGCACGCACCGTCTACATCACCTCGGGCGCGGCGCAGCCTCCGCAGGCCCCGCCGCCCGTGGTCCAGCCGCCGCAGCAGCCGGCGCAGACGACGATCGAAGGGACCGTGTACAGCGTGGACGTGCCGAACCAGCGGCTGCTGGTGCAGCGCGGCAGCACGATCCACACCGTCGCCATCACGCCCAACACCGCCATCACCCGGGTCAACGCGACCACGGGGCAGGGCGGCGCGGTGAGCCTGGCCGATCTCCGGCCCGGTGACCAGGTCACGGTGACGACGGACGCGCAGGGCCGCGCCATCCTGGTGCGGGCGCAGATCCGTGAGATCACCGGCCGGATCGACGTCATCTCCGGCCGCACGATCGTCCTCGCGAACGGCCAGGCCTACACCTTGGCCGACGACGCGCGCATCGTGGTGAACGGGCAGCAGGTCGCCCGCACCGCCCTGCGGCCCGGCATGGACGTCACGTTGACGATCAGCCCGACGACCGGCCAGGTGCTCCAGGTCGTGGGCGGGTCGGCGGATCAGCCCACGACGGGCCAGCTTTTGATCACCGCGTTCACCCATAACGCCACCCGCGCCCTCCGCGTGGGCGAGACCGTGACGGTCGAGCTGCGCGGCACGGCGGGCGGCGTGGCCACGTTCGACATCTTCAACGTCGCCTCCGGCATCCGGATGACGGAGGTCGCCCCGGGCGTGTACCGGGGGACGTTTACTGTCCGCGCCGGCGACAACGTCGCCAATGCGGCGATCTTCGGCCACCTGCGCGTGGGCGGGCAGGAGCGGGTCATCCAGGCGGGCGTCCCGCTCACCATCGACGCGGCCGCGCCGGTGATCACGGGCCGCTTCCCGCAGCCCGGCACCGTGGTCGAGAACATGCGGCCCAATATCGTCATCACCTTCAGCGACCAGGGCTCGGGCGTGAACGCCCAGCGCACGACGCTGACGGTGAACGGGCAGAACGTCACCGCGAACGCGACGGTTGCCGAGACGGCGATCTCCTACACACCGCCCGCCAACCTGCCGCAGGGCGCCGTTACCGTGCGCGCGGTCATCCGCGACCGCGCCGGCAACCAGACCGCCGACCAGTGGGCCTTCACGGTCGGCGTCGCCCAGGGCGCGCTGATCAGCGCCGTGACCCTGAGCCCGAGCGGGACGCTGCAAGCTGGTCAGACCCTTACTGTGACCGCGCTCGGCCAGCCCGGTTCACAGGCCTCCTTCGCCATCGAGGGGGTGGTCACGAACGTGCCGATGGCCGAGATCCAGCCCGGCGTCTACCGGGGGCAGTTCACCGCCGGCGGCGCGCAGGCTGCGCAGAACGCGCGGGTGCTCGTGACCCTGACCCGCGGCGGGCAGACTCAGACTGCCGAGGCCAGCTCCCGGTTCAGCGTCATCGGGCAGCAGGGCCTCGCCCCGACGATCACCACCCCCACCTCGGGCACGGCGGTCGGTTCGCCCATCGTCATCCGCGGCATGGCCGTGCCCGGGTCCCGCGTGATCGTGCGCGTGGACTATCAGGGCCAGCTGCTTGTCTTCCCCATCCGGGGGACTTACGGGGAGGTCAGCACCACCGCGGACGGCAGTGGGAACTGGCAGGTCAGCATCAACCCGACGATCCGCATCCCCAACGCCCGGCTGACGATCACGGCCCGGGCGATCGATCCCATCGGCCGCGAGTCGGCGCCGGCGCAGGTGCAGGTCACGCAGAGCTAGATCGCAGAGCCCTGCGGTACGTAGGGAGAGGGACGGCTGCGAAGCCGTCCCTCTCTGCGTTGGCTGTTCTGGGTCATCCGGCCCGGCTCGAGCCGCCGCCGCCTCCACCCCCGCCGCCGCCGCTGAAGCCGCCGCCGCGGCTCGTGGAGCTCGACAGCGCGCGGGACAGGTTCTGGAAGTTCTGGAACGAGCGGGTCAGCGACTCCAGGGAGGCCATGGACATGCCGCCGGTCATGCCCCGAGCCATCGACGGAGAGCGGTACCAGCGGGGCGAGGTCAGCGGCTGGTGCAGCTCGGCGGAGACGAGCTTGAGGTTGTTCAGCAGCTTGTCCGCGACGCCGAGCGCCGTAGCGTAGACGAGGTAGTGCTCCCACAGGTGCAGCAGCTGCGGGCCCGCGTCCTTCATCGCCGAGAAGTCGGTCATGAAGCGGCGGAAGGCCTCCCACTTGCGGACCTCGAGGGAGGCCTCGGGAGTGCGCCGGGAGAGGCCCCGGGCCGCCATCGCGATCAGTACCGCGCCGATGGGCCCCGCCACGAAGATCGAGATCCCCACCCCGACGAAGAAGACGAGGACCAGCACGGCGATGGTCACGCCGATGAACACCGCCTTGGCGCGCTCGCTCGCCGGGTCGTCCAGCTTGAAGAAGGTCTGCTCGAACCACCCCCGCAGCTGCGGCCCCCACAGCTCGATGAACCGGAGAAAGTTGCTCTTCGTCCCGACGATGCGCTTCCCCCAGGCCTCGATCTGGTCGCTGTTCACGACCCCTCCGGTCCCCGCCCGCTGGAAGACCGCCTCGAGCACGGCCACCTCGAAGGGCTGGAGGGTGCGCTCGCCCCCGGCCGGTCCCGTGGACGCTCCGGGGGCGGCTCCGTTCGCGAGCAGCGCCGTGCCCTTCTCCGTCAGCCGGTAGACGAGGTCGGTGTCCTTGAGCAGTCCGGTGCCGAGGATGCCCTTGTCCTCGACCTCCTCGATCTCCAGGTAGCCCAGCCGCGCCGCCTCCAGCAGGGTGGCCGCGAACCCCTTGGGGAGCTCGGTGCGGACCACCTTCCCCTGCGTCATGATGGCCGGCACGACGGCCGGGGGCAGCTCCCGGGGCGGCTCGCGCTCGTAGATGCCCTGGTACGTTGACGGCGGTTCCTTCCCGTAGCGCAGGTACGTCCAGATGAAGCCCAGGATGAGTCCCACGATGATCAGGGCCGACAGCGCCAGGCCGAGCTGGACGAGGCGCCAGGCCCGAAGCGTGCGCTCGGCCTGCGCCCGCTCATCAACCAGGAGGCTCGTGTAGTCCTGCCCGCCGGACGGCGGCACCTGCGGGAAGACGGCCGGATCGAGGAAGACGCGGATCTCGACGAAGCTGGTCTCGGGGATGCCGGTCTGGGTCACTGTCGCCCGGCTGCTGTCCGCGGCGAGGTCGATCGTTCCCGGCGCGGCGCGGCTGTGCACGAAGACCTTGAACAGCGCGGCGCTGGGCTGCGGCGGGGCGACGGTGATCCGGACCCGCCCGACCGGCGCATGGTCGCCCTCCACCGCCTGCCAGTAGAACTGGGCCACGTCGCTGTAGCGCTGGACCGCGTTGCCGATGCGGTAGCGGAGCAGGAAGCGCCTGGTGGTGTCCTGCGCCTGATAGTACCAGCGCACGGTCACGTCGTCCCCTGAGCGCTCGACCTCGTAGCGGAGCGGCTGCCGGGTGTCGGCGTCCCAGACGCCCTGGTAGTCCAGGCGGTAACGGCCGTACTGGCCGCGCGTGCTGCGGGCGATCGTGGCCCAGGTGAAGTCCCCGTCGAAGCGGAAGGTGCGTACCTCCTCGACCTCGGCGGTGCCGTCGGGGAGGAGGCGGAACGTCTGCTCGATCAGCGGGTGGTCGTACGACTTGGCCAGGGCCGCCGGCGCGGCGAGGGCGACGACGATGACGATGAGGGCCAGGCGCTTCATGTCCACCTCTTCTGTTTCCGTGTGCCCGGCGCCGCCTCCCCCTACGCCGGCCGGGCAGGACCGGCCCTGCGGCCCGGCGTATTAGGGGGCAATACCATTCAGCCGTCTCCCGACTCCGAGCCATCCCATTTCGTCGCGCCTGAAGGATTCCGTGACACGAAAGGGGAGAGGTCCATGGGCCTGAGGAAAGGCAGAAGTGTTGCCCCCCGCCGGAAGCCCCCCGCTCCGAAGTCCGGTCCCGCCGCCTCGCGCCGGGAGTTCCTGAAGAAGGCGGTGGCCGCCGGCGCCGGTGTCGCCGCGGCGACGCAGTTCCCCTACATCAAGACTACCTTCGCCCAGGCACCCACCACCTGGAAGGTCCAGTCGGGGTTCGCCACCCGGGACGAGCTCAACGTCTCGTTCGTCGACTGGGCCAAGAAGGTCGATGAGATGTCCGGGGGGCGGCTCAAGATCGATCAGCTGCCCTCGGGCGCGGTGGTCGGGACGTTCGATATCATCGACGGCGTGCACCGCGGTGTGCTGGACGGCGGCTACGCCGTCCCCGCTTACTGGTACTCCCGGAACGCCGCCTTCAGCCTCTTCGGGACGGGGCCGTCGTTTGGCATGGACGCGATTGACATCCTCTCCTGGTTCTACTACGGCGGCGGGTTCGACATGTACCAGGAGCTGCTGGCGCAGATGCGGATGAATGCGGTCGGGTTTCTCCTCGGCCCGATGCCGACGCAGCCGCTGGGCTGGTTCCGGACCCCGATCCAGAACCCTGAACAGCTCAAGCGGACCAAGTACCGCACCGTAGGTTTGTCCGCCGATCTCTTCGGCCTGCTGGGTGCCTCCGTCGTCACGCTCCCCGGCGGCGAGATCGTCCCTGCCCTGGAGCGCGGTGTGATCGACGGCGCGGAGTTCAACAACCCGACCTCGGACAAGGCGCTCGGCTTCCCGGACGTGCGCAAAGTGTACATGCTGCAGAGCTACCATCAGCCCGTGGAAAGCCTGGAGCTCCTGGTGAACAAGGGCAAGTGGGACGCCCTCCCCGCCGACCTCAAGGCGATCGTACGCGGGGCCGTGTTTGCGGAGTCCGCGGACTTCCAGTACAAGATGATCGACCGGAACAGCCGCGATCTGGTGGAGTTCGAGCAGCGCCGGGGCGTGCGCGTCTTCACCACACCCAAATCGGTCCTCGAGGCCCAGCTGAAAGCCTGGGATCAGCTGATCGATAAGAACTCGAAGGCCAATCCGACGTTCGCCAGGATCGTCACGAGCCAGAAGGCCTGGGCGCGGCGCATCGTTTCCTGGAAGCTGCGGATGTTCGTGGACAACCGCCCGGCGTTCCAGCACTACTTCGGGAAGTAACGGGCGGTGCAGGGTCTGCGCTAGCGGGTTGCCTCAGGGCGCTTCCGGCTTTCCCGGCGGAGGCGCCCTGATCTTGTGTCCGGGCGGGACAGACAGACCGAGCGGGAGGGACATCCGGTGATCCGTGTCATCCACAGGATCAGTGCGATCAGCGAGTTTGTGGGCAAAGCGGCGGCCTGGCTCATCCTGCCGCTGGCCTTCTCCATGGGCTATGAAGTCTTCGCGCGCTACCTCTTCAGCGCCCCCACCACCTGGGCGTTCGACGCGAGCCTCATGCTGTACGGCGCCTACTTCATGCTCGCCTCAGCCTACGTGCTCTCGAAGAACGCCCACGTCCGGGGAGACGTTTTCTACCGCAACTGGCCTCCTCGGACGCAGGCTATGATCGACCTCACGCTCTACATCATCGTCTTCTTCCCGGCGATGCTCGCCCTCGTCTGGGTCGGTTTCGACTTCTTCCGGAACTCCTGGCTCATTCGGGAGACCTCCGCGTTCAGCCCGTACCGGCGGCCGATCTACCCCCTGAAGGCGGCCATCCCCGTCGCGGCGTTCCTCTTGCTGCTGCAGGGAGTGGCGCAGGTGATGCGGTGCATCCTCGCCATCCGGACCGGCCGGTGGCCCGATCAGGAAGGGTACGAGGCGGGCGAGGCGGAGACGGTGGCATGACGAACGAGACCCTCGGCCTCGTCCAGCTCGCGCTCCTCTCCCTGGCCATCTTCATCGGGTTCCCGACCGCCTTCACGCTGCTGGCGCTCGGATTCGTCTTCGGCTATCTCGGCTTCGGCGGCCTCGTCTTCGATCTCATGGCCGTCCGTGCGTTCCAGGTCATGACCAACGACGTGCTCATCCCGATCGTCCTGTTCATCTTCATGGGATATGTCCTGGAGCGCTCCGGGGTCATGGACCGCCTCTTTCGCTCGATCCTCATCGCGTCTGGAGCGCTGCGCGGCTCGCTGGCCCTGGCCACGGTAATCACCTGCACGATCTTCGCCATGGCGACGGGGATCATCGGCGCCTCGGTGACGATCATGGGGCTGCTCGCCCTGCCCCCGATGATGCGGCTGAAGTACGACAAGCGGATGGCTACGGGATCGATCGCCGCCGGCGGCACGCTTGGCATCCTCATCCCTCCGAGCGTTCTGCTCATCCTTTACGCGGCCAACGCCGGAGAGTCGATCGTCCGGCTGTACCTCGGCGCGTTCATCCCGGGGTTCCTGCTGTCGCTGCTGTTCATCGCCTTGATCCTGATCTTCTCGTATCTGCGGCCGGAAGCGGCGCCGCCGCTCCCTCCGGAAGAGCGCAACATCCCCGCCGGACGGAAGATCGCGATGCTTGCCGGCGGCCTCCTGCCCATCACGCTGCTGATCCTCTCCGTGCTGGGATCGATCGCGTTCGGGCTCGCCTCGCCGACGGAGGCCTCGGCGATGGGGGGTCTCGGAGCCCTCGTTCTCAGCGCCGTCTACCGGAAGCTGAACTGGAACGTCCTGAAGGCCTCCGTCTTCCAGGCCGCCCGGACGTCGAGCGTCGTCCTCACCCTGCTGGTCGGCTCCAGCATCTTCTCGTCGGTCTTCGCGAGGCTGGGCGGATCGAAGGTGATCGAGAGCTTCATCCTCGGGCTGGGCCTCTCCCAGGGTCAGTTCATCTGGCTGATGATGCTCGTCATCTTCCTGCTGGGCTGGCCGCTGGAATGGACGGAAATCATCATCATCTTCATGCCGTTGTTCTGGCCGATCGCCGCGACCTACGGCATCGACCCGATCTGGCTCGGGATCCTGGTCGCCGTCAACCTGCAAACGGCGTTCCTCAGCCCGCCGGTGGCGATGGCCGCATTTTATATCAAGGGAGTGGCCCCGAAGGGGATCCTGCTCTCGGACATCTGGTTGGGCATGCTCCCGTTCATGGCGCTGCAGCTGCTCGTGCTCGTCCTCGTGTACTTCGTCCCCCAGATTGCGCTGTGGCTTCCCAACCTGGCGTTTGGGCGCTGACGGTCCGGCTGTCCGACGCACCGCTGCCGGGATGCCCTCCCGGCAGCGCGCACTTCGGGGGAAGTGTTCGGTTCCGGGGGCGACGGGCCCGGGAGTATAATCAGCCCCGTGGCGGCGAAGGGCGTCGGGCGGTTCCAGGTGATGGCGGTCCTCCAGGCGGCCCGGGCCCGCGCGCTCGGCCTCCCCGCCGACTCGGCGCGATCGTGGGGCCTCAACCGCGCCATCTACTATGCGGCGCGGAAGCGAGGTTTCAAGGAGGCGGCCGGGCGGACGCCCAAGCGTCCCGAGGGAGTCCGCTCCGCCGTCCGCGAGCTTCACCTGGGGGACGCCAAGGCGTTCGCCGTGACGGTCTCCGGGGCGACCCTGTTCACCATCGGCGGGAAGGTCCAGACGCCCGAGGCCTTCAGCACGCAGATCGAGGCCCGCTTCGCGGGGACGTTCGCAGCCGCCTGGAAGGAAGCGCAGGCCGTCGTGGCCGCGCACCCCAGGGATGTGCTCGAGTCGGAGGACACCTTCTACATGAGAGTCTACCGCCCGAGGCGGGATGTGCTGGCCGCTGCGTGGAACGAGCGGGCGCAGAAGGAGACTGCGTCGTGAACAGCCCCGCCATCGAGACCCGGGACCTCGTCCGGACCTACCGGACGCGCCGCTCCCCGGGGAATCCGCAGGCCGCCCCCATCGTGGCGCTCGACGGCGTGACGCTGGAAGTGCCGCGCGGCGAGTTCTTCGGGCTGCTCGGCCCCAACGGCGCCGGGAAGACGACGCTGATCAAGGTGCTGGTCACGCTGCTGCTGCCCAGCGGGGGAGCGGCGAAGGTGGCGGGGCTCGACGTCGTCACCCAGGCGCAGGAGGTCCGCGAGCGGATCTCGATGGTCAGCGGCGGCGAGTCCTCCGGCTACGGCCTGCTCACCGTCCGCGAGCAGCTCTGGATGTTCAGCCAGTTCTACGGTCTGCCCACGAAGCCGGCGCTGGCCCGCATCGACGAGCTGCTGCAGGTGGTGGGGCTGTTCGAGGAGCGGCACCGGCGGGTCAGCGCGCTGTCCACCGGGATGCGTCAGAAGATGAACCTCGTCCGCGGGCTGCTCCCCGATCCCGAGATCCTGTTCCTGGACGAGCCGACGGTGGGCCTCGACGTCAGCGCGGCCCGCGACATCCGCGCCTACATCAAGACCTGGATCGGGGACCGGCCCGGCCGCACCATCCTCCTCACGACACACTACATGCACGAGGCCGAGGAGCTGTGCGACCGCGTGGCCATCATCCACAAAGGCCGGATCATCGCCTCCGAGGCGCCGGAGGCCCTCAAGCGGCGCGCCACGGGGGGGAGCTACTTCGTCCTCACCACCGAAGCGATGAACGGCTCGGGGTGGCTGTCCGAGCTGGCCGGCGTGCAGCGCGTGGACGTGCGGTCGCTCGACGACCGCACCGAGGTGCGGCTGCACCTGGCCGACGACGGGGCGATCGCGGGCGTGGTGAAGGCGCTCGCCGACCGCAACCGCCGCATCCTCTCGATGCAGAAGCTGGAGCCGAGCCTCGAGGACGTCTTCGTGCAGCTCGTCGGCCAGCGCCTCGAGGAGGCCGATCAGGGAGGGCGGGGGCCGTGACGGCCGGCGCGGCAGCCATCCCGGCGGCGTCGATCCCCCGTGACCGCGGGCTGCGGCGTGTGGCCCGGGCGGCCCTCGGCCGATCCTATCCCCGGATCATCGGCCAGAACCGGGAGCGCTCCTGGCTCTTCTACGACACGGTCCTGCCGCTGCTCGGGACGATCGCCTTCGTGTACGTGTACAAAGCGCTGGACGCCCCCGACCGGTTCATCGGCTACGTCATCATGGGGGGCGCCACGACCGCCTTCTGGATGAACGTGATGTGGAACATGGCGGCGCAGTTCTACTGGGACAAGCAGGGGGGCAACCTCGAGCTCTACATGGTCGTGCCCTGCGGCATCACCCCGATCCTCCTGGGCATGTCGCTGGGTGGGTTCGTTGCGACCCTGCTGCGGGCCACCGCCATCGTGCTCATCGGCTCGCTGATGTTCCACGTCGGGTTCGAGATCACCAACCTGGGCATCTTCCTGCTCGTCTTCGCGGTGGCCATCGTCGCGCTCTACGGACTGGGGGTGACGTTCGCCAGCCTCTTCCTGCTCTGGGGGCGGGAGGCCTGGCACATGGCCGAGCTGTTCATGGAGCCCGTCTTCCTGGCTTCCGGCTTCTACTTCCCCGTGCGGGCGCTGGGCTTCTGGGCGGCGATGGGCACGTCGCTGATCCCGCTGACCCTGGCCCTCGATGCGATGCGGCAGCTCCTGTTCGGCTCCGCGCACCCGGCGTTTCTGCCGGTGTGGTGGGAGGTCGGGGCGCTCGTCGCCCTGGCGGTGTTCTTCATCATCCTGGCGCGCTTCATGCTCCGGCGGATGGAGTACCTGGCCCGCCGCGAGGGGCGCCTGAGCCTGCGCTTCTGATGGCCGTCGCCGTCGCTCGACCCATCGAAGGGCCGCTGCGCCGGTGGTGGCGTACGCTGCGCGTTTCGTACTGGCTGGGCTGGCAGATCGAGACGAACTGGACCGACCCGCTGTTGTTCTTCATCTATTCGCTGGCCAAGCCGCTCGGCGGCGTGCTCATCCTGGTGTTCATGTACTTCGTCGTGGCGCGCGGCGGTCAGGGACCGATGCTCGGCTTCTTCGTCGTCGGGACCGCATTGTGGCCGTTCGTCCTGCGCGGGATGATGGGCATCGCCTGGGGGCTGATCAGCGACCGCGAGCACTGGAAGACGCTGCGCTACATCTACACATCGCCCATCCCGTACCGTGGCTATCTCATCGGCCGTGCGCTGGCGCAGGCGACGTCGGCCGTC
>DASUAK010000046.1:0-18178 GCA_035763845.1 bacterium
TCATAGCCGCTGAGCCGCCCGCCCATGCCGAGGAACATGATCGGCTGGCTGGCAAAGTCGACCTTCTGGACGGTGGGGTCTTCCGCGTCGCGGGGCAATGTCGCCTTCACCAGATCCACGCGCTGGCGCACGTCGGCCGCGGCCGCGTCGAGGTCCGTCCCCAGGTTGTACTCGATCCCGACGATGGAGGCGCCTTCCTGGCTGGTGCTGAAGACCCGCCGCACGTTGGTGAGGGAGCTGAGCTGCTCCTCCAGCGGCTTGGTGATCAGGGTCTCCACCTCTTCGGGCCCGGCGCCCGGATAGGCGGTGAGCACGGTGACGAACGGGAACTCCACGTTCGGCATCAGCTCCACGGGCATACGGCTGTAGGAGATGGCGCCCAGGACGAGCAGCGCCAGGATGATCATGAGCACGAAGACCGGCCGGCGGATGGAGATGGCGGACAGGGACATTACCGGTTCACCACCTTGACGCTCTGGCCGTCGCTCAGCGTCTCCGGCCCGAGGGTGACGACGAGCTCGCCCTCGGCGACGCCGTAGATGATCTGCACGATGTGGTGGTGGCGCAGCCCCACCAGGATCTTGCGCACGTCGGCCTTGCCGTCCTTGACGACCACGACCTCGGTCTGGCCGTTCTGCCGCAGGGCGCTGCTCGGCACGATGATCACGTTCTCCCGGCGCTCCACGAGCAGCTCCGCGCGGACGGAGGTCCCGGGCAGCAGCGCCGCGGCGCTGTCGCGCAGGGCGATCCGGACCTTCGAGGCGCGGGACAGCGGGTCGGCCGCGGGCTGGATGCGGCTCACCACCCCGGTCAGAGTCATCGCCGGCGCGGCCTCCGGGCGGATGGTCACGGCGCGCCCGGTGCGCACCAGGCGCAGGTCGCGCTCCCCGACGGTGACCTCGACCTCGAGGTTCTGGTCGTCATAGATCACGGCGACCTTCACCCCGGGGGCGACGTACTCGCCCCGCGTCGCGGGCAGCTCGGCGATGCGCCCGGCGAACGGGGCGCGGATCACCGCGTTCTCGAGCTGCACGCGGGCCAGCTCCAGCGACGCCACGGCCGAGCCGTACCCGGCCTCGGCCTGCTCCACCTGCGCGCGCGCCATGCGCAGATCTTCCTCACGCGGCCCCACCTGGACGAGGCTGAGCTGCTGGCGCGCCGAATCGAGCTGTGACCGGGCGAGATCCCGGCGCAGGATCGCGGCGTCCAGCTGCTGCCGGCTCACCGCGCTGGATTCAAACAGCTGCTGCATGCGCACGACGTCCGACTCGGCGTTGCGGAGGTTGGCCTCCGCCTGCGTCACGGCGGACTCGGCCTGGGCCCGCTCCTGCGAGCGCGCGCCTGCCAGCATCGAGGCCAGCCGCGCCCGGGCGACCTCCCGGGAGGCCGCGGCCTGGCGCACGCCCTGCTCCGCCTGCCGCGCCTGCGCGGCCAGCTCCGCCGTCTCGAGGGCGGCGATGCGGGCGCCCCGCCCCACGCGGCTGCCCTCCTGCACGTAGACGACGTCGATGCGCCCCGGCACCTTCGACATCAACTCCACGCGCCGCGCGGAAACGACGGTCCCTGTCAGATCCAGGGTCTGCTCGATCGCCCCCCGGCCGGCCGGAGCGGCCTCGACCGCGACGGCCTGCGCGGCCGGACCGGACGGAACGGACGGCGGCACGGCGGCGGTACCCCGCCGCATCCGCTGGCTGACCACACCACCGGCCACGATGAGCACGGCGACGATGAGGATGATGACCCATCTGCGCATCAACGGACTCCCCCGCTGCGGGCCTGCTGGACGAACGTGCCTTCGCCGATCGCCACCCGCAGCGTCTGGACGATCAGGCGCCAATCGATCGGGGCCCTGGTGATCGCTTCCTGCAGCCCCAGCCCATCAAACACCGAGACGAAGATGGCCGCGAGCGCATCCGCGTCCACATCCCGCCGGATCTGCCCTTCGGCCTGCGCCTGACCCAGCAGGTCGGCGAGGAACGCGTGCCACCGCGCGTAGCCGCGTGAGCACAGCGTCCGCAGGCGGTCGTCCCGGCTTGCCTCGGTCCAGACCTCCAGCAGGAGGCGGCCCGAGGGTCCGGGGCCGATCTCCCCGGTGATAAGTCCCTCGGTAAAGGCGGCGGCGATGCGGTCGAGCTTCTCGAGCGGGCTGCGGGCACCGGCGCCGGCGGCCATCGCGCGCTGGAGGGAAACTTCCAGGCTGTGCTCCACCACGGCGGCCATGATCTCGTCCTTGGCCTTGAAGTAGGTGTACAGCCCGCCCTTGCTCAGCCCCGCCTCGTCGCAGATGTCCTGGATGGTCGTGCCGTGGGCCCCGGAGCGCGCAAAGCACGCGGCGGCCGCCCCGAGGATGCGCGCGCGCTGCCCCTGCTCGTGTTCCGTGGTCACTCGAGGGCTCATGGATGCCCCGCCTCAAGAGGCGTTTCCCGACACATCTAGGGTGAAATGGAAGAAAACCGGACGGCCGGTCGGTTTCGCCTCGCGCATTGCAAGGTACTACCTGGGTGGGGAGGTGTCAAGTGACGGAGGTCACACCAGCCGGCGTCCGCCGCGCATCAAGCTCGATCTGGTCGTCCGCGGGTGAGGTCGGCTGTCTACGCCGCCGGCGCTGCGGGAGGGGGCGAGCCCATGGGCGGCGGGGGCGAGGCGGGTGTGGCCGTGCCCCGGATACGGCGGAAGATGATGAGGAGCACGCCGCCGATGCCCCAGGTGAACGCCACGAAGAGGACCAGCCATCCCAACCCGGGGATGAAGACGAGGACGCCGAGCAAGGCCGCGCCGACCACGGCTTCCAGCGTGGTCTGGTGCTGCTGCTGGAAGCCGCCCAGCACGCGGTCCCCGATCAACTGCGACGCGCCGGCCAGCCCGGCCAGACCGAGCAGCAGGACGATGAAGGGCAGGAAGACGACGACCGGGATGCCCACCACGGACAGCGCGAGGATGACCGCGAGGGGCGCGAGGGCCACCCACAGCACGAAGCCGGCCAGGATGGCCTCTCCCGGCGAGCGGTGCAGGACGTCGGCGACGCGCCGCACCTGCAGCGGGAAGAGCGCGCCCGCGATGGCGGCGAGGGCGACGAAGCTAATGAATGTCGTCGTGGCCATGGCGCGCATCATGCCGGGCCAGCGCTCCGCCCACCGCCCGTCCCACCGATCGGGCCGCATGGGCGGCGGCGGGGGCGAGCCCGGCCCGACGCCGGTCTGACTCTGCACCCGCCCGCGGACCTGCGCCCCGGGCCGGCGGTCGATGGTCCCGTTGGCCGACCAGACGTCGCCTTCCACGACGGCGCTGTCGGCCAGGACGATGTCGCCGTTGAACGCCCGCACCGACCCGCGCACCGTGCCCGAAACGGAGATGTCGCCGTTCATCGTCATCGCGTCGCCGGTCAGCGTCCCGTCCACCACGATCCGCCCGTTCATCGTGAGCGCCGTGCCGTCGTGGACCGTGCCGGCGGGCACGATGATGTCCCCGGAGAGGCGCATGGTGAAGCCCTGCGCCGCCGCAGGCGCGGCGGCGAGCAGCACGAAGACCACGATCAGCGCGTGCCTCATACTTTACGGCTACGCGGCGACCCGCCACTCTCCTCCACGAGGCGCAGCTCGCGCCCGAGCGTCGGCACCGCCGGCGACGCCCCACGCTCCGAGCAGAATGCCACGTCGGCCCCCAGGCCCAATCCGATGACGTTGCGCCCGGCGGCCGCGCGGGTGAAGACGGCGCGGGTGTCCGGATCGGCGCGGTACAGGCTCAGCGCCGCCTCGGCGCCGTCAGTTGTGGCGAAGCGTCCCTGCTCGAGGAGCAGAGCGGCCAGATAACCGGCGCAGTGGGCGTCGTCGAGACCGAAGCCACCCTCGCGGCCCGCGCAGACGACGGTCACGTCCATGGGCGAGCCGGCCAGCATCGCCTGCACCTGCCGGGCCAGTGCCGGGCCGTTGCGCATCGCGCCGATGAGCACCGGGCCGAGGTGGTGCACCGCGCGGATCGCCGCGGTCCCGTTCGTCGTGGCGAAGATGACGGACCGGCCCCGCACCGCGGCCGCCGAGAGCTCCACCGGCGAGTTGCCGAGGTCGAACCCCTCCGGGGCCAACCCGGCGGCCTCGCCGGCCAGCAGCGCCCCCTCCACGGTGCGCGCCGCGCCGCGCGCCTGCTGCACGCCGCCCGCGATGTAGACCAGGCCGGCCCCCCGTTCCACCAGCGTGATGAGCGAGGTGCTCGCCCGGAGGACGTCGATGACGATGCAGAGCTGCTTCCGGTCCACGGGCAGGGGCGCCACCGCCCCGGTGGGGAGCAGCGAGGGATGGAAGGCCACGTGCAGCAGCATCACGCCTATCCGTTGAACTGACGGCGCCGCCGGTCCTGCTCGATCACCACGCGCAGCTGGGATTGGATCCTCAGCGCCGCCTCCGGCAGCGGGGCTCCGAGGACGGCGGCGTCGGCGGGCCGCAGGGTCAGCAGCGGCAGCCGGCCGCCCGCGATCTCGAAGGTCTCTCCGAGGCGGATCATCGTCACCTGCCCCGGCTCGGGATCCTGGTCGAAAAAGCGGTCCAGGGCGGCGGCCGCCGATTCGATCCGCGCGCGGTCGGCCAGCCGGACGATGAGGGTGTCGTTGACGTACAGCTCCGCGAGCGTTCGCCCGTTCTCGACGATCGTGCGGGTGGCCACCCGGAGGAAACCGGCGGCGGGGCGGCGGACGAGCGGGATGCCCAGAGCGCGCAGCTCGGCGCGCAGGTATGCCACCCGGTCCTCCGTCTTCGGGTGGTCGCGCAGGTCCCCGGGATCGACCCGCGGCCGGTAGCGCTCCTCGTGCAGCAGCCGCTCCATCAAGGTCAGCGCCGCGACCGGCGTATACGGCGTCTTGGTGAGATAGGTGACCCCGACAAGGTCGGCCTCGCGCTCCATTTCCCGCGTGTAGCCGCTCAGCAGACCGTAGCTGATCAGCTGCGCGCCGGCGGCGACGTTCGGATCACGGGTGAGCACGGCGATGAGGATCGTCCAGAACGCGGCCTGGTTGCTGCGGCGGATCATCTCCATCTGGTGCCGCCGCGCCGTGTGCGCCACCTCGTGCGCCAGCACGGCGGCCAGCTCGTGCTCGGAGCGGACGAACGACAGCATCGGCTTCGTCACGTAGATGAACCCGCCCGGCAGCGCCACCGCGTTGGGCTCCGGAAACTCGATCACCTTGAAGGTCCAGGGGAGGCCCGGCCGCTCGGAGATCGAGCCCATCAGCCGCCCCAGGCGCACCACCGGCTCGATCACCTTCTCATCCGTGACGACCTTGTAGCGGGCCTCGAGTTCCCGGGCGTAGTCGCGCCCGAGCCGGATCTCGGCGTCGTCGACCGGAGCGGTGGCCGCGGGCGTCGGGATGAGGAGTACGGTGAGCAGGAGAGCAAGGAAGAACCGCATCCTACGCCCCTTCAACGCGGAACGCCCGCCGCGCGTTCCCCGTCGCCGCGGCAGCAACCTCATCCGCCGCCATCCCGCGCAGAGCGGCGACCCGCCGGGCGATGTGGGGGAGATGCGACGGCTCGTTGCGCCGCCCCCGCAGCGGCTCCGGGCTGAGCACCGGGGCGTCCGTCTCGAGCAGCAGCAGCTCGAGGGGAATCGCCCGGGCCACGTCGAGGACCGTCCCCGCGTTGCGGAAGGTAACGGGCCCGGCCAGGGAGATGAAGTACCGGCGCCGGGTGCAGGCCGCGGCGGTGTCCACCGAGCCTGAGAAGGCGTGCATGATCACCGTCCCGGCCCCCTCCTCCTCGAGGATCTCCAGCACCCGCGGATAGGCCTCCCGGCAGTGGATGACGACCGGGAGCCCGCGCTCCCGGGCCAGCCGGACGTGCGCCCGGAAGGCGTCCTCCTGGGCCTCGCGCGGCGCGCCGCGCACCAGGTCCAGCCCGGTCTCGCCCACGGCGACGACCCGCGGATCCTCGGCCATCCGCCTCAACGCGTCGACGTCGGATGCCGTCACGCGGTGCGCCTCATGGGGATGGATCGCCACGGCCGCGTAGATCTCCTCGGCCTGCGCGGCCAGCGCGAGCGCCCGCGCCGAGGAGGCGAGGTCCGTGCCCGCGGTGACCATCCCCACCACTCCCGCCGCACGGGCACGCTCCAGGACGGCTTCCCGGTCGAGGTCGAACGCGGCGTCGTCGAGGTGCAGGTGGGAATCAAACAGCTCCACGACAAAGAGAGTCTAGCACATGCGGCTGCTGGTGATCGGCGGAACGCAGTTCTTCGGCCGGGCCCTCGTCGAGGCGGCCCTGGCGCGCGGCGACGCGGTCACCGTCCTCAGTCGCGGGCAGAAGCGCCCGCCGTTCTGGGACCGTATCAGCCATCTCGCCGTGGACCGGCGGGACCACCGCGCCCTGGCGCACGCGCTGCGCGGTGTCAGCGCCGACGCGGTGATCGACAACGTGGCCTTCACGGAGGCGGACGTGCGGGCCGCGCTCGAGGGTCTGGAGGGCCGGGCCGGCCACTACATCCTGACCAGCACCGGCTCCGTCTACCACGACTTCACCCCGCCCGCGATCCTCCGGCCGCTCCCCGAGGAGGCGGCGGATCTGGCGGCGCGGGGCGACCTGCCCTACGCGGAAGGGAAGCGCGCCGCCGAGCAGCTCCTCCAGGCCGAGCGTGCGGTGCCCTTCACCATCATCCGCCCACCGATCGTGCAGGGCCCCCACGACGCGAGCCTCCGGGGATGGTTCTGGTACCAGCGCGTCGCCGACGGCGGGCCGGTCCTCGTGCCGGCGCTCTATCCACAGCCTGCCTGGCGGCAGGCCTTCAGCCGCGACCTCGCCGCCGCCTTCCTGCTCGCCGCCGGCAACCCCGCCGCGTTCGGGAAGACCTACAACGTAGCCTCGGCGGAGATCCTGACCCTCGAGGACTTTGTCCGCCTCACCGCGCGGATCGCCGGCGTGCCCGATCCCGTGGTGCCCGTGGCGCAGGAACGGCTCACGGAAGAAGCGCCCTGGTACGAGCCTCCTTACGCGCACCGCTTCGTGATGGACATCTCCCGCATCCAAAGGGACCTGGGCTTCCGCCCGACCCCGTATGCGGAGTGGCTCGAAGAGACGATCCGCTGGCATATGTCAGCCGGTCTGCCTGTGGCAGCCGGCTACGCGCGTCGGGAGGACGAAGTCGCCCTCGCTGCGCGCCTGTCCCCCGCTGCTACGTGATGCGCGCGCCCTTCGGGGCGTTCTTCTCCACCGTCAGCAGGGCCACCTGACCTTCCCACTCCGCCGCGAGCAGCATGCCGTGGGAGTCCACCCCGCGCACCCGGCGCGGCTGCAGGTTGGCGAGCACCACGATCCGCTTGCCGACAAGCTCCTCGGGCTGATACTGCGGGATGAGGCCGGTGATGATCGTGCGCACCTCGCCCCCCAGGTCGATCTTTGCCTCGATCAGCTTGTCGGTGTTCGGGACCCGCTTCGCTTCGAGCACCTCCGCGATGCGGATGTCGAGCTTCCGGAACTCGTCGATGCTGATACCGGTGCTGTCGCTCACCGCCGCCTCCTCCGTCTGCGTCCTCGACTGCCTCCCATCCTTCACAGCCTTCACGCCCGCCGCCCCACGCGCCTCCACCTTCGCGGTCTCGATGCGCGGGAAGATCGGCGCTCCGGGCCGCACGCGCGTTCCGCGGGGAAGCGCTCCCTTCCGGGCATCCTCGAGCCGCTGCTGCGCGAGCGGCGCACCGATCCCCAGCTGCTCCCAGACGCGTGCCGTCGCCGTGGGCAACCACGGCGACAGCAGGATGGTGGCGACGCGCAGCGTCTCCACGGTGTTGGCGAGTGCGACGCCTGCCCGCTTCTTGTCCGTCTTGACCGTGCGCCACGGCGCTTCCTCATCCAGATACTTGTTGGCCACGCCGAGCAGCCGCCAGATCTCGCCGAGCGCCCGGGCGAAGTCCAGCCGGGTGATGGCCTCATCCAGGCCGCCCACCACTGTCCGCGCGGTCTCGCGCAGCAGCCCCGCCGTGCCGAGCGTGGGATCGGGATCGGGGAGCACGCCGCCGAAGTGCCGCTCCACCTGCGGCAGGGTGCGGTTCAGCAGATTTCCGTAGTCGTTGGCCAGATCCGCGTTGAAGCGGTGGACGAGAGCCGGCTTGTTGAAGTCGCCGTCCGCGCCGAAGGGGATCTCGCGCAGCAGGAAGTAGCGGATCGCGTCCACGGCGATGGCCGGATCCACGCCCGCCTCCCCGGCGACCTCCCGCGCGAGCGCCGCGGGGTCGATGACGTTGCCCAGCGACTTGCTGAACTTCTGCCCGCCGAAGGTCAGCCAGCCGTGGGCGAAGGTCTGCTCCGGCACCGCGATCCCGGCCGCGTGCAGCATGATCGGCCAGTACACCGCGTGGAAGCGCGCGATCTCTTTGCCCACCAGGTGCACCGTGGCCGGCCAGTAGCGCTTGAAACGCTCCCCCTCGGGTCCGCCGAGCGCGGAGATGTAGTTCGTAAGCGCGTCGATCCAGACGTAGATGACGTGCCGCCGATCGAACGGGACCGGGATCCCCCAGGTGAAGGTGGAGCGGCTCACGGAGAGGTCTTTCAGGCCTGACCGGACGAACGACGTCACCTCGTTGTGCGGCCCCTCCGGCGCGACGGCGGAAGGATGCTCGGCCACGTGGCGCAGCCACCAGTCCTGGTACTTGGGCAGACGGAAGAGATACGACTCCTCCGCCGTCCACTCCGTCTTGCGGCCCGTGTGCACCGGACAGGTCCGGTCCGGACCGAGCTCCGACTCGAGGTAGAACGACTCGCACGAGGTGCAGTACCAGCCCTCGTACTTCCCGAGGTAGATGTCGCCCTGGTCGTAGAGCTTCTGGAACAGCGCGGCCGCCACACGCTCGTGCCGCGGCTCGGTGGTGCGGATGAAGTCGTCGTGGCTGATGTTGAGGAACCGCCACAGCCCCTGGAACTCCGCGGCGATGCGGTCGCACCAGGCCTGCGGGGTGACCCCGTGCTTCTGGGCCGCGCGCTCGATATTGATCCCGTGCTCGTCGGTCCCCGTGAGGAAGTAGGTGTCGTAGCCGGCCAGCCGCTTGAAGCGCGCGGCGACGTCGGCGGCGATCGTCGTGTAGGCGTGTCCGATGTGCGGCACGTCGTTGACGTAATAGATAGGGGTCGTGATGTAGTAGGTCTTGTCCGCCACAGTCGTCACCCCCAAGAAGACAAAGCGCCCCTCGTCCCATGGGACGAGGGGCTGCTCCTCGTGGTACCACCCGGATTCGCGCTGTGCGCCTTGGTCGGGTACGGGCCGGGTGCGGCCGATACCCTGGCCCGCTCACGAGGGCCGTCCGGCGGACCCTACTCGGCCGAAGCCATTCCGGTCCGCAGCTTCGGAGCCATGTTCCCCACCGTCCTCCCGCCGGCTCGCACCCTTCCCCGGCTCGCTTCAGGACCGGACGGGCGGGTACTCCCGCTCCGTCAACGCTTGTGGGGCCTATTCTACCCGCACGCGACCCTGCTCCGCAATGCCCCAGATGGGCTAGTCCCTCGTGTTCGGGATCAACTCGGTCAACTCGGTTCGAACCGAGTTGATGCCGAACACCCCCTCATTGACCCAACCGGGGGATTGTCCCGATCTCCCGCAGGCGGTAGCTTCGGACGCGGTAGGAACGGAACTCAGACCGGGTAGCGCTCGACGATCTCGTACAGGTCGGCGGGGGCAACGGGGTCGGAGATCGGGGCGGCGGTGTTCACCTGGCCCCGGAGCGGACTGTTCACCCACACGGCGTAGTCCTCGGGACTGTCCCACGTCGCGATGACGACGTAAGGATCCCCGGCCGTAAGCGGGCGCAGGAGCTCACCTGTGCGCAGCTTCGCGACGTCCCGGGCCAGGACAAGCACACCCCGCGTCCGGAACGTGTCCTCGAACTCGCGCTCACGGCCGGAGGCGACCTTCAGCTTGATGATCGTCCGGATCATCGCTTCGCTCCTACAGTAGACCCGCCGAGGCGAGCAGCCCGCGGAGCCGCTCCCGGTGCTCGTCGGTCAGCGGAGGCGAGGGCGCCCGGACGGTCGCGTGCTGGACGCGGCCCAGCATCGCCATCGCCTCCTTGATCACGACGAAGAACGGAGCATCCAGCTGATAGAGCATCGCCAGCTGCAGCCGCTCGCGCATCACCGACGCCGCCTCGGCGAGCCGCCCCGCCCGCCAGTGCTCGTAGATCGCCACCGACGGTCCGGGCAGGATGTTGGCGACCGCGGGGATGGCCCCGTCGCCGCCGCTGAGCAGCGTGTTCAGCAGGTGGAACTCGTAGCCGCAGAGCACGCTGAAGGCCGGCTTCGCCGGCTTGACGCGGGCGATGACCTCGTGGATGTGAGCGATGCTGTCGATGGTTTCCTTGATCCCAAGTACGCTGTCGTAGGCCGCGGCCATCTTGGCCACAAGCGGCGCGGGAATGCTCCGGCCTACGACAGCGGGGAAATTGTAGATCACCACGGGAAGGCCTACGGCGCTCGCCACCGCCCCGATGTGCGACTCGATCGCGCGATCGTTCGGCGTCCAGTAGAACGGCGGGATGACAACCAGTCCGTCCGCGCCGGTTTCCTCCGCGTGCCGGGCGAGGGCCACGGCCTCGTCCGTGGAGGTGCTCAGGCACCCCACCAGCACCGGGACGCGCCCGTCCACGTGCCGCACGACCAGCGCGGCAAGGGCGCGCCGCTCGTCGGGGGTCAGATGCATCGTCTCGCCGGTGCTCCCCAGGGCGAAGACGGCGTGCACGCCGCCGTCGATGAGGAAGTCGAGGTGCCCCCGCATGGCCTCCTCATCGATCCGCCCCTGCCGGTCGAACAGCGTCACCACCGGCGGGATGATCCCTCCGAACCGCGCCATCCGTCCTGCCTCCCTCATCTGCCGCAGATACTCCGCTACGTACCGCCGCGCCGCGGACTCATGCGCCACGGGAACCAGCACATCCCCCCAGATGCCGCTCGCCCCCCGGATCACCTCGGCGTAGCCGGGCACCTGGCGGCTGCGCACGACCACGGGGATCCCCGCGTCCTCGAGGATGCGCTGCACCAGCGCGGCCTCGGACTCGTGCCCGGCCTGGAAGACGCGCGCGTAGTCGCCGGGACGCGGCAGCCAGTCCATCAGCGCTTCCCCCGCACCCGCAGCATGAGATCGTAGGCCTCCCGGCGGCTGAGACCAGAGCTGCGCATCACGCCCTGCACCGCGTCCCCGGGCGGCAGCCCCGCCGCGAGCAGCTCGCGCATCCGTTCCGCGGCGTCCGCCTTCCCTTCCGTCCCCTGCGGCCGCTCCCCTGCTCCTTCCACCACGATCGTGAACTCTCCCCTCGGGGGATGCGCGCGCAGGTGGGCCGCCGCTTCGCCGGCCGTCCCGCGGACGATCTCCTCGAACTTCTTGGTCAGCTCCCGGCCGAGCGCGACGCGCCGGTCGCCCAGCGTCTCCCGAATGTCCTCGAGCACCGCCGTGATCCGGTGGGGCGCCTCGAAGAGCACGAGGGTGAAGGGCAGCGCGGCGACCGCCTCCAGGGCGCGGCGCCGCTCGCCCGCGCGCCGCGGCAGGAATCCCAGGAAGAGGAAGCGATCGGTGGGCAGACCGGAGGCGGTGAGCGCGACCATCACCGCGCTGGGTCCCGGGACGGAGACGACGGGGATGCCCGCGGCCGTTGCTTCGCGGACCAGCACGTACCCGGGGTCGGAGAGGGCCGGCGTCCCCGCGTCGGAGACGACGGCGATGCGCTCGCCGCGCCGCAGCCGCGCCAGCAGCTCGGGGCCGCGCGAAGCCTCGTTGTGCTCGTGGAAGCTTACCGCCGGCGTCGTGATCCCGTAGTGGGTGAGCAGGAGGCGTGTGTGGCGCGTGTCCTCGCAGGCGATGAGATCGACCTCGCCGAGGATGCGCCGGGCGCGATAGGTCAGATCTTCCAGGTTGCCGATGGGCGTGGCGACGAGGTACAGCGTGCCGGAGGTCATCGCGCCGCCGCCCGCAGCGCCGCACGGACCGCCTCCTCCGGCGTGGCCGCCGGGATGACGGGCGCCCGCTCGGCCCCGCGCGAGGTCTCCCACGTCCGCAGTCCCACCACCGTCTTGCCCTGGCGCAGCGCGTGACCGATCTCGGACAGGGTGCCGTACCCGCCGCCGATCGCGATCAGGGCGTCCGCGGAGAGCACGATGATGAGGTTGCGCATCTGTCCCATCCCCGTGGCGACGGCGACGTCCACGTACGGGTTCGCCTCGGCCCGGTCGCCGCCCGGGAGCACGCCGATCGTGACGCCCCCCGCTCCGCGCGCGCCCCGCGAGGCGGCCTCCATCACGCCGCCCAGGCCTCCGCTGATGAGCGCGCACCCGGCCAGGGCGATGCGGCGGCCCACCTCCTCGGCCAGCGCCTCGTGCGCCGGATCGGAGAAGGCGCTCTCACCGATGACGCCGATGACGGCGCGCACGCCTGCCTCCAGGTGAAGAATGCGCTGCCTCCGCCGGCGCAGGCCCCGGCGTTCCGGGCGGCGCCGCGGTGGAGGGGGCCGTGGAGATGGGGGTCCCGGCGCCCGCCAGGAGGGCCTGGAGGATGAGGACCGCGGCCGCCTTGTCCAGGGGCTCGTTGAGGTTGCCGCACTTGGGAGACTGGATGCAGGAGGGGCAGCCTGCTTCGCACGGACAGCGCTCGATGGTCCGCAGCGTGGCCGCCATCCACTCGCCGAGCACCGCGTAGCCCTTCTCGGTGATGCCCACGCCCCCGGGATGGCCTTCGTAGATGAAGATCACCGGGCCGCCGAGCTCCGGATAGACGGGGTAGCTGACCCCGCCCAGATCCCAGCGGTCGCACATCGCGAACAGCGGCAGCAGCCCGATCGCGGCGTGCTCCACGGCGTGGATGCCGCCCGCGAGGTCGAGCCCCTGGCCGCGGACGCGGTCGGCCAGGACACCGGGGATCGGGAACCACACGGCGGTGGTCTGCAGCCGCTCCTCGGGAAGGTCGAGTCCCTCCTCCCCCAGCATCTCGTCCGAGAAGAGGCGCTTGCGGACGAACCCCGTCACCTGCGTGCGCACCTCGACATCTCCGAAGCACACCTCCGTAGGGCCCCAGGGCCGCCGGTGCGTCGTGCCGAGGATGTCCAGATCGGTGTCGGAGCGCGGCTGCGTGTGGTAGTCGCCTTCCGCCGGCACGACCTCCGCCGTCCGCTGCGCGACGTCCAGCCGCCCGACCAGGAAGCTTTCGCCCTGGTGCAGATAGACGGCGCCGGGGTGGACCTGCTCGAAGGCCCGCGCCCCGTCCACAGTGCCGATGAGCCGCCTCCGCTGGACGTCGACGATCTTGAACGTCCGCCCCGACGCGGAGCGGACCTCGACGTCGCCCGCGGGATAGCCGGGCCGGGTCCAGTACCACCGGTCGCGCCGGCTGCTGAGGTCCCCGTGCTCGGCCAGGATGGCCGCGACATCCGTCATCCGCGGACCGAACAGGTCGGCGTCCGCCCGCCACAGCGGCGACTCGGCCGCGGCGCAGCGGAGGTGGGCGGCGAGGATATAAGGATTCTCGGGATCGATCACGGCGTGCTCAGTGGGGCGCTCGAACAGGTAGTCCGGCGCCTGCATCAGGTACTGGTCGAGCGCATCTTCCAGCGCGATCAGCACGACGAGCGCCTCCTCGCCCCCGCGCCCGGCCCGTCCGGCACGCTGCCAGGTGCTGGCGATCGTGCCGGGATAGCCGACCAGCAGCGCGGCGTCCAGCCCGCCCACGTCGATGCCCAGCTCGAGAGCGCTGGTGGACACGACTCCGAGGAGATCGCCCTGGAAGAGCCGGCGCTCGATGGCCCGGCGCTCTTCCGGCAGGTAGCCCGCCCGGTAGGGGCTGATGCGGCCGGCCGCCTCCGGCGCGCGCTGCTCGAGCGCGTCGCGCGTGTAGCGGTAGACCAGCTCGGTGATCTTGCGGGCCTGCGTGAAAGCGATGGTGCGGACCCCCCGCCCGACGAGCTCGGCGAGCAGCGCACTCGCCTCACCGTAGGCACTGCGGCGGCGGGAGCGCGTCCGGTCGAGCAGCGGCGGGTTCCACAGGACGAACCGGCGCGGACCGGCCGGAGAGCCGTCCTCGCTCACCACGCGCACGGGCAGACCCAGCAGGGCCCGGCTGAACTCCTCGGGGTTGCCGATGGTCGCCGAGGTGCAGATGAACACCGGATCGGCCCCGTGCACCCGGCAGATGCGGCGGAGGCGGCGGATGACGTTGGCGACGTGGCTCCCGAAGACCCCGCGGTAGATGTGCGCGTCGTCGATCACGACGAAGCGCAGGCGCGCGAAGAACGAGGCCCACCGGGCGTGCTGGGGCAGGATGCCGACGTGCAGCATGTCCGGGTTGGTGAGGATGATCTGCGCTTCCTCGCGCACGCGGCGCCGCACGGGCTGCGGGGTGTCCCCGTCGTAGGTGCCGACCCGCACGCCCAGGCCGAACTCGGCCAGCGCATCCGCCTGATCCTGCGCCAGCGCCTTGGTCGGGAACAGGTAGAGGGCGCGGGACGGCGGATCCGCCAGCAGTCTCTCGAGCACGGGGAGGTTGTAGCACAGCGTCTTGCCGCTGGCCGTGGACGTCACGACGGTGACGTGCTCCCCGGCGCGGGCGGCGGCCACCGCCTCGGCCTGGTGCGTGTAGAGCCGGGTGATCCCCTGCCGTTCAAGCGACTCGCGCAGCGCCTCCGGCAGGGCCCGCTCGAGCGCGGCGAAGCGCGCCGGGCGCGGCGGGAGGAAGCGCTCGTGCGCGATCTGCCCGGCGTACTCCGGGCGGTCCTTCAGCTGATCGAGGAAGGCGCGAACGTCCACGAGGACCTTCCCGGCCTCATCCGGGGGACCGAGTCGGATGGTCTGCAGCAGATCAAGCCCCCACCCATCGGCACACCTCGATGCCCATGGGCTCGGCTTCGTCCCCCGCGCGTGAGGGTCCTGTCGTCTTGACGCTGCTGTATGCCGCGGGTATCGTATGGATGCCAGCGGAAGTGGCGGAACTGGCAGACGCGCAGGCCTCAGAAGCCTGTGGGGGAAACCCCGTGGGAGTTCAAATCTCCCCTTCCGCACCACCGCTGGAAACGAGAGGGCCCCGGCTGATCCCGGGGCCCTCTGCCTTGCTGCCGCGCACTTACCGCGTCATCACTTGAACTGGAACGGCAGGCTGTACGACGCGCCGTCCTGAGTGTCGACGATCAGCAGGCGGCACGTGCCCGACCACTCCCGCTCCGTCTTCCAGTTGAAGGAGTACTGGCCGGTCGAGGCATCGAAGCGCATGGCCGAGTTGCCGGCCGCGTTCGCCTTGACCTTGGCGCCCCCCGCGACCGCCAGCGTGGTGCACGGCGCGCTGCTGATCACCGGATTGGCGCCGGTGACCGCCGTCCCGTTCGCATCCGTCAGCGAGAACCGCACGGGGATGCTCGAGCCGGCCTGCGCGGTCCCGCCCTCGGTCGGCGAGCGCCACGCGAACTGGTAGCCGATCGACAGGCTGCCCGAGGCCTCGCTGGCCTTGTGCGTCACGCCGTTCAGCGGGCTCTCGGCGAAGAGCGCCCGGATGGCGTGCGCACCGACGGCCAGGGCCGACGGATTGTAGGCCAGGGAGACGGTGCCGGCATCGCCGGTCGTCCCGGACCCAACCTGAGTGCCGTCAACCTTGAACGCGACGGCCCCGCCGCTCACCGCCGCGCCGTTGTCCTTGCGCGTCAGGGTCGCGGTCAGGGTCACCGGACCGGCCGAGCCGAGGATCGCGCTGTCCGGGATCACGCTCAGCCGGAGCATCGTCTCGACGAAGGCCAGCCGCTGGATGAAGCGCCCGAAGGCGACCGGGCTCGCGCCCACCGTGCGGGTCGACACCGCGAAGGTCGCCGGATCGATCACCCAGACGGTGTTGGATCCGGGCGCGCTGTTGGCGACGAAGATCCGCCCACCGCCGTCCACGTCCACGCCGTACGGCGCGCCGCCGAGGGCGATGTCCGTGGTCAGAGGCTGCAGCGTCGCGGCGTTGAGGACGGAGAGCGAGCCGCTGGCGTTGTTGGTCACGTAGAGCCTAGACTCATCGGGGCTCAGCACGACGCCGATCGGGCTGGCGCCCACGAAGCCCTCCCCGACCGGCAGGTTCGTCCCGGTGTCCACGGCGGACACCGTGCCGCTGCCGTTGTTCGTCACGTACAGCTTCGATCCGGAGGCGTTCAGCGCCAGGCCGAAGGGCCGGCTGCCGACCGAGATCGATGCCAGCAGATTGACGGTGCCGCCCTCCAGCGCGGCGGCGTCAAGCACGAGGACGCCGCTGGAACTGGCCAGGTAGACGCGGCTGCCGTCCGGGTGAACCGTCACCCCGGCGTTGGTCATCCCGACCGCGACGGTCGAGACGATCGTGTTCGTCGCCGCGTCGATCACGCCCAGCGCGCCGCCGAACGAGCTGCCGACCCGGTTCGTGAAGGCCACGTAGACCCGGGTGCCGGCAGCATTGACCGCCACGCCGCCCGGCAGCTTGGGCACCACCGTGCCGGTCGTGGGCCACAGGACCGGCGGGAGCACGGTCGGCGGGTTCGTGGTGACGTCCACGACGTACACCGACGCGTTGCCGATGTTGGTGACGTAGAAGCGCGTGGCCGCGGGATTCAACGCCACGGCCCACGGGATGACGCCCCCCGGCAGGCTGAACGTCGCCACGGTGTTGGGATTCGCACCGAGATCGATCGCGGACACGCTGCCCGCACCGGAGTTGGAAACGTAGGCAAAGGGAGCTGCCGCGGCCGCGACGGCCGGGATCACAACGAACAGCGCCACCAGCGTCGTCAGCCGGAACTGGCGCAGCATATGAATTCCCCCTGAGGATGAGTTCATGGGCAAGCCCGTACACCGGCCCCCCATGCCTCATCCCGGGGTATGCCCCTGGGGCCCTAAGTTTAGGCCTGCGCGAAAAGGGTCAGACGCCGCCGCTGGCGGCCTGGGCGAATCGTTCGAAGATCATCGCAACATGCTTGACGTGTTGGGTGAAGTCCTGGAGGCGGATGTTCTCGTTCGGGGCGTGGCCGTTGCTGTGGGCGTACCCCGCGCCCGTCCCGACGGTGGGGATGCCGAACTGGGCCGTCAGCTCGTACATCGGCCCGGTCGCGGCCATGAGCGGGGAGACCACGGGGTCCCGGCCGTAGACCTCCTTCACGGTCTGCTGCATCACCTGGGCCAGCACCGAGTCGACGGGTGTCCGCGCCGGGTGCTCAGCTCCCAGGAGGCGCACCTCGACGTCGGCGAACCCGTGCTGGTTCAGGTGGGTGCGCAGCTTATGGAGGATGTCGTCGGGCCGCTGGTTCGGAACGAGACGGAAGTCCAGCTTCGCCACGGCCACCGACGGCAGGACGGTCTTGGACCCCTGCCCCGTGTAGCCTGAGCCGAATCCGCAGATCGTGCAGGTGGGCTGGTACAGGTTCCGCTTGATGAGCTGCAGGCCGGAGAGGCCCAGCAGGAACTGATCGATCCCCAGGTCGCGGCGGCGCAGCTCGTCGTCGCGCTGGGCGGCGATCCGTCGAAGGTGCTCCATCTCCTCGGCGGTGGGCTCGACCACGTCGTCGTAGAAGCCGTCGATCAGCACCTGCTCGTTGCGGTCCTTCAGCGTGCTCAGCGCCCAGACGAGGCGCCACGCCGGGTTGGGGACCATCGTGGCCGTGCTGCTGTGCAGGTCCCGGTTCGCCCCGCGCGCTTCCAGCTCGACGTAGAGGATGCCCTTCGCGCCCATGTACAGGCCGGGGTTCTCCTGGATATCCTTCCCGCCGGCCTCCCACATGCAGCCGTCGGCCTGGATGAGGTCCCGGTGCTGGCGCACGAACTGGTGGAGGTGGGCGGACGATACCTCCTCCTCGCCCTCCACGACGAACTTGATGCTGAGCGGCAGGCGGCCCCGGGTGCGCAGCCAGGCTTCTACCGCGCAGAGCCGGGCGACGAGGTTGCCCTTGTTGTCGGCGGCCCCGCGCGCGTACAGCTTGCCGTCGCGCACGTCCGCGGCGAACGGCGGCGACTCCCACAGCTCGAGCGGTTCGGGCGGCTGGACGTCGTAGTGGTTGTAGATCAGCAGGGTCGGTTTGCCGTCCCCCACCGTGCCGTAGACTACGGGCGCCCCGTCGGTGGCGTACAGCTCCGGCCGGACGCCCACGTCCTCCATGAGCTGCGCGACCATCTTGGCCGTCTCGGAGATGCCCACGTTCTGGGCGGCGATGCTGGGCTGCCGGCAGAGCCACTGGACGCGTTCG
>DASUAK010000047.1:0-14579 GCA_035763845.1 bacterium
GGACTACCGGGACCGCACGGTGGAGCTGGAGCCGGGCGTCATCAACGCCGAGGTGACGAAGAACGTCGGCAAGGCCGGCTTCTTCTACGCTCCCGATCCCAGCAGCCAGGCGGCCTGCTCCATCGGCGGCAACCTCGCCAACAACTCCGGCGGCCCCCACACCCTGGCCTACGGCGTCACGACCAACCACGCCCTGGGCATCGAGGTCGTCCTGCACGACGGCGCGGTGGCCTGGCTGGGCGGTGTGGTGCCGGACGTTCCCGGCTACGACCTGTGCGGCGTGTTCGTGGGCTCGGAGGGCACCCTGGGGATCGTCACGCGCGCGGTCGTGCGGCTGATGCGGGCGCGGGAGTCCGTGCGCACGCTGCTGGCCATCTTCGACCGGATGGATGACGCGACGCAGGCCGTCGTCGACGTCACGGCGGCCGGCATCGTGCCCGCGGCGCTGGAGATGATGGACCGCACCACGATCGAAGCGGTGGAGCGGGGCGCACCCGCGGGCTACCCGCGCGACGCGGAGGCGGTGCTGCTGCTCGAGGTGGAGGGCGTGCGCGAGTATACCGAGCGCGCGCTGCGGACCGCCGAGGCCATCTGCGCACGGGCCGGGGCCCGGCAGGTGCGTGCCGCCCGAGACGAGCAGGAGCGGCTGGCGCTGTGGAAGGGCCGCAAGGGCGCCTTCGGGGCGCTGGGAACCCTGGCCCCCAACTACTACGTCATGGATGGTGTCGTTCCGCGGAGCCGGCTCCCCGAGACGATGCGGGCCGTGGGGGAGATCGCGCAGCGGTTCGGGGTGCGCATCGCCAACGTCTTCCATGCCGGGGACGGCAACCTGCACCCCAACATCCTGTTCGACATCCGCGTGCCCGGCGCGCTCGACCGGGTGATCGAGGCGGCGGAGGCGATCCTGCGCGCCTGCGTCGCGGTGGGCGGCAGCCTGACCGGCGAGCACGGCATCGGACTGGAGAAGCGGGCTTACATGGAGTGGTTGTTCACGGCACAGGATCTCGAGGCGATGGACCGCGTCCGCACAGCCTTCGACCCCGCACGCGCCTTCAACCCCGGCAAGATCTTCCCGACGCCCGCGGCCTGCGGGGAAGCCACGCGCCGGGCGCCGGGCAAGATCCCAGCGGGACTGTGGGTCTGAAGCACATGGAGAGTGCGGCCACCTCGTCCCATCTTCCACAGCCGCAATCGGCTGCGCGGGGACGTATCGTCCCCGCGCTACTCATCCCGGAGCTCGACCAGTGCGTGCACTGCGGGCTGTGCCTCAACCAGTGCCCCACCTACCGCGTCACAGCTCTGGAGACGGAGTCCCCGCGGGGGCGCATCCACCTCGTGCGTGCCGCGGGCGAAGGGCGCATCGCGCCCGGCGCGCGGTTCGCCGAGCACCTCAACCTGTGCCTCATGTGCCGCGCCTGCGAGACGGCCTGCCCTTCCGGTGTGAAGTACGGCCGGATCGCCGAGGCCGCCCGCGAGATCATCGGCCCGCCCGGCTCACGGTTCGGCCGCACCCTGGCCAATCTCGCCTTCACGCAGCTGTTCCCGCATCTGGGCCGGATGCGCGTCCTGATGCGCCTGATGCGTTTCTACCAGCGCTCCGGGCTGCGCGCCGCCGCGCGCCTGCTGCCGCGCCGGCTGCGCGAGATGGAGGCGCTGCTGCCGCCGATCCCGGACCGCTTCTTCACCCCCGACGCCGAGGTGCTGCCCGCGATCGGCGCCCGCCGCGCGCGCGTGGGGATGCTGGACGGCTGCGTGATGCCGCTGCTGTTCGGAGACGTCAACGCGGCCACGGTGCGCGTCCTGCGGCGCAACGGCTGCGAGGTCGTTATCCCGAAGGGCCAGGGGTGCTGCGGCGCGCTCAACGTGCACAACGGCGAGACGGTTGCGGCGAAGGCCATGGCCCGCCGCAACATCGACATCTTCCTGGCCGCCGGCGTGGACG
The DNA here is from genome assembly GCA_035763845.1 of bacterium. Lineage (GTDB taxonomy): Bacteria > Sysuimicrobiota > Sysuimicrobiia > Sysuimicrobiales > Kaftiobacteriaceae > Kaftiobacterium. Next base: position 1,943 of record DASUAK010000047.1, read on the forward strand.
CCGTGATCATCAACGCCGCCGGGTGCGGCGCGACGATGAAGGAGTACGATCACCTCCTGCGCGGCGACGAGGCGTACGCGGAGAAGGCGAAGGCCTTCTCCGCGCTCTGCCGCGACGCCTCCGAGTTCCTGGTGGAGCTCGGACTGTCCGCTCAGCCCGGCCCGCTGCCCATGACGGTCACGTACCAGGACCCCTGCCACCTGGCGCACGGCCAGAAGGTCCGCGCGCAGCCCCGCGCGCTGCTGGCGGCGATCCCGGGCCTCACGGTCGTCGAGATGGAGGCCTCCGACCGCTGCTGCGGCAGTGCCGGCATCTACAACGTAACCCACCCGGAGATGTCCCGCACGCTGCTGGAGGAGAAGCTCACCTCGATCCGGCGGACCGCCGCGGACGCCGTGGTCGCCCCCAACCCGGGCTGTATGCTGCAGCTGCGCTCGGGCGTGCAGCGCGCGGGGACCGGCACGGCTGTCTATCACTTGATGGACCTCCTCGACCGCGCTTATGAGGCCGCCGGCGGAGGCCCATCCGGCCCCGCATGAGCGCCTCCGAGCCCGCCGTCTCCGATCAGGTGATCGGCCGCCTCGCCTCGGAGCTGGGTCGCGGCGCCGTAGCCACCGACGCCGCTACCCGCGAGGCGCACGCGGTGGACGGCGTCGTCCCGCGCGCCGTCTGCAGCCCCGGTAGCCCCGAGCAGATCGCGAGCGTCCTGCGGCTGTGCGGCGAGGCCGGCGCCGCGGTGGCGCCGTGGGGCGGCGGGACGATGATGGCGCTGGGGAACATCCCGCATCGCCTGGATGTCGTGGTCCGAACCGCCCCCCTCGCGGCGCTGCGGGAGCATGACGACGCCAACCTCACCGCGACGATGGGCGCCGGCCTGACGCTCTCCGCGCTCCAGGGCGTCCTGGCCGAGCGGGGACAGTTCCTCCCGTTCGATCCACCGCAGCCCGACCGCGCCACGATCGGCGGTATCGTGGCCGCCGCCGCCAACGGCCCGCGCCGGATGCTCTACGGCGGCGTGCGCGATCTCGTGATCGGGATGAAGATGGTGCTCGCCACGGGCGAGCAGATCAAGGCCGGGGGCAAGGTGGTCAAGAACGTCGCCGGCTACGACATGTGCAAGCTGTTCACAGGGTCGCTGGGCACGCTCGGGATCATCACCGAGGTGACCTGCAAGGTGACGCCGCTGCCCGAGCGGTCGCTGACAGTCGCCGCGCACGGCGGGACGGCCGGGGCGTTCCACCTGGTGGACGCCCTCTTCGCCTCGGTGCTGCAGCCCTCCGCGGCCGCCGTGCTCGCCCCGCCGGTCGTGGAGGCGATGGGCCTCGGGCGCCGCGGCGCGGTCGCGGCGGTGGCGGTGGAAGGCTTCACCGAGGCGGTGGACCGGCACGTCCGCGACATCTCCGGCATGGCCCGCGCCGCCGGCCTCTCCCTCGAGGTGCTGGCCGGTCCGGGACACGAAACGCTCTGGGCCGCGATCCGGGACATCCCGCTGCCGCGCCCGGGCGAGGCGGTGGCGCGGGTCACGGTGCCGGCCGGGGCGGTGGCGTCCGTGGTGGAGGAGCTCGGCCGGATCGAGGGCGCGGACCGCTTCGTGGCGCACGCCGGCTCGGGAACGATCTGGGTCGCCGTCGAGGGCGCGCGCGCGGCGCCGGTCTTCGGTGCGCTCACCGCGATCGCGGCCCCGCACCGCGGGCACGCCGTGCTGACGGGCGCTCCCCCCGGCGTGAAGCGCGGGCTGGACGTCTGGGGTCCGGCGCCGGCCGCGCTGGCCATCATGACGGAGATCAAACGGCGCTTCGATCCCCAGCGGCTGCTGAACCCCGGCCGGTTCGTCGCATTCCTGTAACCGCAAACGGGGAAGGAACTTCTCGTGGGGACCATACTCTCGCTGGCCATCCACAACCACCAGCCGGTCGGCAACTTCCCGCACGTTTTCGAGATGGCCTACGGTCAGAGCTATCTGCCGATGCTGCGGGCTCTCGAGGGGCATCCCCGCGTCCGCGTCGCGCTGCATTACACCGGTCCCCTGCTCGATTGGATGGAGGGCGCGCATCCCGAGTTCTTCCCGCTGCTCCGCGCGCTGGTGGACCGCGGCCAGGTCGAGATGATGACGGGAGGCTACTACGAGCCCATCCTCGCCGTGATCCCCGAGCGCGACCGCGCCGGACAGATCCGGAAGATGACGACCTACCTCCAGCGCGCGTTCGGCGCCCGGCCTACCGGTCTGTGGCTGGCCGAGCGGGTCTGGGAGCCGCATCTGCCGCGGTCCATCGCCGGGGCGGGGGTCGGGTACACGATCGTGGACGACGCCCACTTCATGGCGGCGGGGATGCGCGCAGAGGAGCTCACCGGAGCGTTCGTGACGGAAGAAGAGGGCGTCACCCTGAAGGTCTTCCCCAGCCTCCACGTCCTGCGGTATCTCATCCCCTGGAAGCCGGTCGAGGATGTCGTGGCCTTCCTGCGCGAGCATCAGGGGGAGCCCTCCCCGCTGCTCCTCATGGGCGACGACGGCGAGAAGTTCGGGATGTGGCCCGGGACCTACGCGCACTGCTGGGAGCAGGGGTGGGTCGAGGCGTTCTTCTCCGCGCTGGAGCGTGAGGCGGACTGGCTTACGGTGATGCCTCCGGGCGAGGCGGCCGCCCGCCCGCCGGCCGGACGCGTCTACCTGCCCACGGCCTCCTACGACGAGATGGAGGAGTGGGCGCTGCCCGCGTCCAGCGGGGCGGAGTACCAGGCCGCGCGCCACCGCCTGGAGCAGCAGGGCGACGCCGCGCTGCGCTACCTGCGCGGCGGATTCTGGCGGCAGTTCCTCGTGAAGTACCCGGAGATCAACACCATGCACAAGAAGATGCTGCGCGTCAGCGAGAAGGTGTGGACGCTGCCGCCCGGGCGGAGGCGGCAGCGCGCGCTCGACGAGCTGTGGCAGGGCCAGTGCAACTGTCCCTACTGGCACGGTGTCTTCGGCGGCGCCTACCTGCCGCACATCCGCCGCGCGAACTTCGCCCACCTCATCGCCGCCGAGGCGATCGCCGACGAGGGGCGCACCGACCGTCCGGCGGTGGCGGCGCTCGACCTGGACGGGGACGGCGCATCCGAAGTCGAGATCAACACGCCGCCGATGGTCCTCTGGATCGATCCGGCGGAAGGCGGCGGGGTGGTCGCGTGGGACTGGCGGGCCGCGCGCGTGAACCTCGCCAACGTCCTCACCCGCCGGCGTGAAGCCTACCATGCACAGCTCCTCCAGCCGCCCGCGGAGCGTACGGGGGCAGGGGCCGTGCAGACGATCCACACCGCGCAGCTCCGCGTGAAGGAGCCCGGCCTGGACCGGCTGCTCGTGTACGACCGCTACCGGCGGGCGAGCTTCCTCGAGCACGTCCTTCCCTCTGAGATGACCCTGGACCGGTTCGCCGCCGGCGAGATCGACGCGCGCTTCGCGGGGCAGCCGTACGCCGTGGAGCTTCCGAGAAGCCGCGCGACGCCCCAGGTCTCCCTGAGTCGCGAAGCCCTGGTCGCGTCCGGCGGGACCGGCGCGCGCGTGCGCGTGGAGAAGCGCATCAGCGTGGACCTGGACGGGGCGCGGCTGCGCGTGGCCTACCGGATCACGAACACCGGCGCGGCTCCCATGCGCGCGATCTTCGGGGTCGAGACGAGCTGGGGGATCACGGATCCCGCCGCACCGGTCCGGATCGACGGGATGGCGGCTGCGGCCCGCGAGCGCGCCGCGGTGGACGGCGCGGGGCGGCTCGAGCTGACCGACCACGATTGGCCCGCGCCCGTCGTCGTCACCTTCCCGCGCGCGGCGGTGTGGCGGTTCCCGCTCGACACCGTCTCCAACTCCGAGGCGGGTTTCGAGAGGACCTTTCAGGGGCTGACCTGCCTGTGCTCATGGCCGCTGGACCTGCGGCCGGGGGCGAAGCTGGAGCTCGTCTGCGAGTGCGCCCTGGGGCGCTGAAGCGCCGCGCTCAGCGGGTCCGCCAGAACACGGCCAGGACGGCGACGACCGCGAACAGGAGGAAGAACGGGCGGTAGACGAGGAGGACCAGGACCGAGGGTCCGGGGACGACGGCGCCGGCGGCGAGCGCGACCGCGACCTGAGGTCCGAGCAGCACGATCCCCACCGCGCAGGCGGCCGCGGCGGTGAGGGACATCGTCCGGCCCCGCTTGTACCCTGCCGCGCGGCTCGCCGCATCCCCGATCAGCGTCCCCACGAACGGGCCGAGGAAGAGGGCCAGGAACCCCAACTGCCACATGAAGAGGAGCGTCCCCGCCAGCGCGCCGAGCCCCGTCGCCACCGCCGCGGAGACGGCGATCGCGCCCGGTCCCATCTGGTAGACCGCCGGGAGCGGAGCGATCCCGCAGTCCGGGCACTTCATCCCGGCCGGCGTCTGCACCAGGCAGTCGGGGCAGATGGGCGTCCCGCAGGTCACGCAGGTGAGGCCCGTCTCTACCGCGGGATGTCTCGCGCACTGCGCCATATGGGGCATGCCTTCGCCGGTCCGCGAAGGCATCCTCCGGCTATAATTGAAAGCAGCAGCCCACCCGAGCCCATCCGTGATCCTCGCCGGTGACCGCCGTCTCGGGCTCGTTGCGTGTGTATCCGCAGGGAATCGAGAGGAGGGATGGGCATGACCCCACGTACCCCACGAGCCCAGCTCGGTCTCGGCGCGGTGGCATGGATCGTCATCGTCGCCCTCGTGGCGGCGGCCGCGGGAGGGCTCTACTACGCCGCGCGGCGCCGCGCCGCCGGGCCCACGCAGCGGCAGCTGGGGGGGACGGTGAGCGTCCTGGGCGTGTGGGGTGGCAGCGAGCTGGAGAGCTTCCGGGCGATGCTCAAGCCGTTCGAGGAGGCCACCGGGGTCACGGTCGAGTTCGAGGGGACGCGTGATCTCGGCGCGGTGCTCACCACACGGATCCAGGGCGGCAACCCGCCCGACGTGGTGGGGCTCACGGGCCCCGGACAGATGGCCGAGTCCGCGCGGGCGGGCCGCCTCACCCCGCTGGACGACGTCGTCGATCTCGAGGCGATGAAGGAGCAGTACGCGTCGTCGTGGCTGGAGCTGGGCACGGTGGACGGCAAGCTCTACGGGATCTTCGTCAAAGCCGCGCTCAAAGGGCTGATCTGGTACAACCCCAAGGCCTTCCAGGCCGCCGGCTATCAGATTCCCAAGACGTGGGACGAGATGATGGCCCTCACCGAGCGGATCGCCGCCGAGGGCAAGACCCCCTGGTGCGTCGGCCTCGAGAGCGGCTCGGCGAGCGGCTGGCCGGCCACGGATTGGATCGAAGACATCGTGCTGCGCACCGCGGGTCCCGGCGCCTACGACCAGTGGTACCGCCACGAGGTCGCCTGGACCGATCCCCCGATCCGGAACGCCTGGGAGCAGTTCGGCCGGATCGCGGCCAACCCGAAGTACGTCTACGGCGGCCGCCAGGGCGTGCTGGCCACGAACTTCGGCGAGTCGCCCTTCCCGCTGTTCACGGACCCGCCGGGCTGCTTCCTTCACCATCAGGCGACGTTCATCCAGGACTTCATCCAGAAGCAGTATCCTAACCTGAAGCCCGGCGAGGACTTCGACTTCTTCGCCTTCCCCCAGATGGAGCCGAGCCTCCCCTCCGCGGTGGAGGGAGCGGGGGACCTGTTCGTGATGTTCAACGACACGCCGCAGGCGCGGGCCCTCATGAAGTACCTCACCACACCCGAGGCCCAGGCGATCTGGGTGAAGCGCGGCGCGGCGCTGTCCGCCAACCGGAAGGTGAGCCTGGACGACTACCCCGATGTGCTCAGCCGCCGGGCCGCGGAGATCCTCACCGCCGCGGACGTGGCGCGCTTCGACGCCAGCGACCTCATGCCGGAGGCGGTGAACGCCGCCTTCTGGAAGGGCACCCTGGACTACGTCCAGAACCCGGGCCGGCTGGAGGAGATCCTGGGCAACATCGAGCGCGTGGCGCAGGAAGCGTACAGGTAGAGACAGGAGGCGTGGGGATGAAGGCGCGGGAGATCATGACCGGCAACGTCGTCACCCTGCGGCCGGAGCAGCCGGTCGACGAGGCGACGATGGGCATGGTGCGGCGGGGGATCCACGGCGCGCCGGTGGTGGATGGCAGCGGCCGTCTCGTCGGGATGGCGAGCTTCATGGACCTGAAGCGCCGCGCCGGCGAGGACCGCACCGTGAAGGACGTGATGTGGCCGGCCGTGGCCGTGGACGAGGAGGCTCCGGTTCAGGAGATCGCGGCGAAGATGCTGGACGAGAAGGTCCGGCGCGTCGTCGTCGTCCACGACCGGAAGGTGACGGGCATCGTCAGCGCCACCGACATCGTGCGCCTCTTCCTCGACCTGCACGAGGAGCCGCGCCGGAGCTGACCGGCTCAGTCCTTGGCCACCCCGGCGCCGCCGCCGGTCGTCGCCGGGGCGTTCGCCGCGGGTGCGGTCCGGGTCCCGCCGCCCAACAGGCTGCTGAACCGCATCGAGACGCCCGGTCCCCGCGTGTTCTCGCCCTGCGCCAGCACCAGCCCGTCGCGGCGGACCATGACGAACCTGATCCGCGCGATGCGGCGCAGCCCGCCCAGGATGGACCCGGTGACCAGCTCGGATTCACCGAACAGCTGGTCGCGCGCCCGCTCCACCGCATCGCCGGAGCGGTAGGTCGCCGCTTCCCAGCGGATCAGGACCGTCTCCCCGCCGGTCAGGCTGAGCCCCCGGATGAGGCCCTCCCCGAGCACGTTCTCGGCCAGGGCGCGTACCCGGATCGCGGCGGAAGTGGCGTCCCCGTTCTCCTCAGCGTACGCACACGAAACGGTTCCGCCCACGACGAGAAGGATCATGACGGCCGCAGCCCCGAGCTCCCGCATCCGGCGCCTCCGCGATCCGACCTGCTCTCAGCGTAGGCGCCGCAGAGCGTGGAGGAAGCGATGATGGGCACACCCGCCCTGTGATGCGCATCACGGCCGGGGCTCAGCGGGCGGTGTAGCCTCCGTCCACGAGGTAGGCCGCCCCCGTGATGAACGAGCTCTCCTCCGACGCGAGGAACAGGACGACGCGGGAGACCTCATCGGGATCGCCGAGACGGCCGAGCGCGTGCAGCTGCGCGATCTGCGTCATCGCCTCCGGGGTGAGGCCGTCCTGGACCATCGGAGTCTTGATGAAGCCGGGGCACACCGCGTTCACCCGGATGCCCGCGGCGGCGTACTCCAGCGCCGCGGTCTTCGTCAGGCCGAGGATACCGTGCTTGGCCGCGACGTAGGCCGGAGCGTTCGCGAACCCCACCATGCCGAGGATCGAGGCGTTGTTCACGATCACGCCCGCCTGCTGGCGGAGCATCTGCGGGATGACGGCCCGCATCCCCAGCCACACGCCCTTGAGGTTCACGGCCAGGACCCTGTCGAACGACTCTTCCTTGTAATCGCCGGTGGGGGCGAGATCGCCGCCGATCCCCGCATTGTTGAAGAGGATGTCCAGCCTGCCGAAGGTCTTCACGGTCTCGTCGACGGCCTTCGACCAGTCGCCCGCTTTCGAGACGTCGAGCCTGACGAACCGCCCCCGGCCGCCCCGCTCGGCCACCCCGGCCGGTGTCGCGGGCGTGCGGCCGCGGCCCGCGAGCTCGGCCGCCCGGGCGTCGCCCTTCAGCTGCGCGGCCGGAGGCGGCGGGGCGGCCTCCGTGATCTGCCGGAGTGTCGTCTGCGCTTCACGCTCATTCACATCGGCCACGACCACCGCCGCACCTTCGCGCGCGAACGCGATCGCCGTTTCCCGGCCGATCCCGGTCGCACCGCCCGTGACCACCGCCACCTTGCCCTGGAATCGCATCTCCCCACCTCCTCCTACGTCTGTTTCCCCTGACGCTACCCCTTCACGGCGCCCGCAAGGATGCCCCGCACGAAGTACTGCTGCAGCGCAAAGAACACCGCCATCGGGAGGGCCATCGAGATGAAGGCCGCGGCGGTCAGCAGCTGCCAGTTCTGCCCCAGCGAGTTCACGAGGTTGCTCACCGTGACCGTCATCGGCGCCACCGCGGGGCGGCCGCCGACGTAGATCAGGGCCACGAGGAGGTCGTTCCACACCCACAGGAACTGGAAGATGACCAGCGAGGCCAGGGCGGGGATGGACAGGGGAACGATGAGCCGGAAGAAGACCGTCAGCGGTCCGGCGCCGTCGATCGCGGCGGACTCGAGCAGATCCTTGGGCAGCGTCCCCATGAAGTTGCGCAGGAGGTAGACGGCGAGGGGGAGCCCGTAGCCCGTGTGCGCCAGCCACACCGCGGGGAAGGTGCCGACGATGCCCAGAGCGGTGAACAGCCGCAGCACCGGGATGAGGGTCATCTGCAGCGGGACGACGAGCAGGCCGATGACCAGCATGAACAGTGTCTCGCGCCCGCGGAAGCGCATCCAGGCGAAGGCGTAGGCGGCATAGGCCGCCACCGTGACGGGGATGATCGTCGACGGGATCGCGATGAAGAGGCTGTTCAGGAAGCTGCGGCCCATGTTGTACGCGCCGAACACGCGGGCGTAGTTCTCCATGGTGAAGGCGAAAGGCGGCAGGAGGGCGGTCCACCAGCCCGAGACGGTGACGAGGCGGGGAGGGCGGAACGAGCTGACCAGCGTGCCCACCGCGGGGAGCAGCCAGATCAGGCAGAAGCCGACCACCACGGCGTGCAGGGGGACGCTGCGCAGCCGCCCCAGGCGCGCGTTCACCGCAGGGCCTCCTGCTCCCGGAAGCGCCGGATGTTCGCGACCATCACCGGGACGGTGGCCAGGAAGAGGATGACGGCCAAGGCGGCGGCCCGGCCAAAGTGGCGGACGTTGAACAACTCCTTGTACATCCGGTTGGCGATCACGTCCGTGTCGAAGTTCCCGTTGGTCATGACGTAGACGACGTCGAAGGCCTTGAGGGCGAAGATGACCATGGTCGTGGCGACCACGGTGATCGTCGGGGCGAGCAGCGGGAGCAGGACGCGCCGGAACAGCACCCACTCCGTGGCCCCGTCCACCCGCCCGGCCTCGAGGAGCTCGGCGGGGATCCCCTTGAGCGAGGCGGAGAGGATGACCAGGCAGAAGCCGACCCAGACCCATACCGCCACGGCGATCAGCGCCGCGTTGTTGGTCGCGGTGTTCACCAGCCAGGCGACCGGCCGGAAGCCGGGCCAGGCGGCGGTGAGCACGGCGTTGAGCAGGCCGATCTGGGGCGTGCCGGCCGGGCGGAACTCGAAGACGAACTTCCAGATGACGCTGGCCGCGACGAAGGAGACGGCCATGGGCAGGAAGATGACCGCCTTCGCCGCCTTCTCGTAGGCGACGCGGTCAGTGAGCACGGCCAGGAGGAGCCCGAGGCTCACTGTGGCCCCGGTGAAGGCGACCAGCCAGAGGAGGTTGTTCCGGAAGGCGATGAGCATCTCGCCGCGGGTGAAGGCCTCGGCGTAGTTCCGCAGCCCGACGAACGACGTCGAGCGCGCGTCCAGCAGGCTGAGCCACGCCGTGTTGAGGGCGGGATAGATGAGGAAGACTCCCAAGAAGGTCAACGCGGGGAGCAGCCACAGCCAGGGACGCAGGGCCCGCCCGACCCGGTCCGGGAGACGCGCCAGGCCGGCCTCGATGAGGACGGCGTAGCCCACCTGCAGCGCGGGCACACCGACGACGACGAGGAGGGCCATCAGCAGCGTGGACATGTGTGCTGGTGGAGTTCTACCCGCGTCCAGGACGGTCCCGCGTGGCCGCTGTTCGCGCGCACGTTCGCGCACGATGGTATACTGGGGCCAAGCGGAACAGACAGCGCCGAATCTCTCACACCGAGAGAACGGGGGAACCGGCACCATGGGGCGGATCTCGCGCGAGCGAGTAGGGGACTCTCGACCCGAGCCCGACAGCTAACCTCGTAGGCGAACGAGAGAGCGAATCCGGATGGCAGGATGCACGGCCCGGAGGCTCTCCGGGCCGCTTCGTCTTCTATGCTGAACCGCGTCCCGGTGCAGGCCAAGTCGATGGACCGCTACCTGCCGATGCTGGAGGCGGGCCTGCGGGAGGAGATCGTGCGCCTCGCCCGCGGCCTGCGCGGGCTGCGGATCCTGCAGATCAACGCCACGGCCTACGGCGGCGGCGTGGCCGAGCTGCTGCTGTCCCTCGTCGGGCTGGAGCAGGGCCTCGGGCTGGACGTCGAGTGGCGCACGCTGGGCGGTGACGAGGCCTTCTTCGCGGTCACCAAGCAGCTCCACAACGCCCTGCAGGGACAGCCCGCGCCCCTCACTGAGGCGCAGCGGGCCGCGTATCTCAGAGAGAACCGGCAGGAGGCGGGATCGCTGGACCGCTACGACGTCATCATCGTCCACGATCCTCAGCCGGCGGCGCTCCGGCACTACGCCGGCGCCGGGCGGGTCCGGTGGATCTGGCGGTGCCACATCGACACCTCCGCCCCCGACGAGACGGCCTGGGAGTTCCTCCGGCCCTTCATCGAGGTCTACGACGCGGCCGTGTTCACGATGGCGCAGTTTGTGCCGCCCGATCTGACGATGCCGCGCATGGCCTTCATCCCGCCGGCGATCGACCCGTTCTCCAGCAAGAACCGCGAGCTGCCGCCCGAGCTGGCGCGCACGACCGTCGCGGAGTTCGGGGTGGACGTGGGGCGGCCGGTGCTGCTCCAGGTGGCGCGGTTCGATCCCTGGAAGGATCCGCAGGGCGCGATCGACACCTACCGGCTGGTCAAGCGGGAAGTGCCGGAGGTGCAGCTCGTCCTGGTCGGCTCGATGGCCGGCGACGATCCTCAGGCCTGGGAGGTCTTCCGCACGATCGTGCAGCACGACCGCGCCGACCAGGACCTGTACGTTTTCACGAACCTCGTCGGCGTGGGCAGCCTGGAGGTGAACTGCTTCCAGCGCACCGCCTCCGTCGTCCTGCAGAAGTCGCTGCGCGAGGGATTCGGCCTGGCCGTCTCGGAGGCGCTGTGGAAAGGCGTCCCCGTGGTGGCCGGGGCGACCGGGGGCATCCCCCTGCAGCTGCAGGACGGGGTGGGCGGTTTCCTCATCACCACGGTCGAGCAGGCCGCGCAGCGCATCGTCTACCTGCTGCGGCATCCGGAGGAGGCGGCCCAGATCGCCGCCGCGGGCAGGCGTGTGGTCGAGGAGCACTTCCTGATGCCGCGCCTCCTGCGCGACGAGCTGCGCCTCATCCACTCGCTGCTCGAGGGAGCCGATGCGTGACCCGGGGCGCCGCGCGGGAGCTGGCCGTGGAGCTCTGGCGGCGGATGGGGCGCCACGACGTCTACGTCCTCGCCTCGGCCACGGCCTACGCCGCGGTGCTTTCGGTGTTCCCGCTGCTCGTCGCGGTGATCGCGCTCCTGAGTCTCGTCATCCAGCAGCCGGCCGCGCAGGAGACGGTGGTCCGGGCGATGCGCCCCTACCTGCCCGATCAGGCCCTGGTGCTCGTGACCGAAACGCTGGACCGCGTCGTGCAGACACAGGAGGCCGCGGGGCTCATCGGCGCCTTCGGATTGTTCTGGGGGGCAACAGCCGTGACCGGCGCGCTGCGGCGGGGCCTCAACCGTGTGCTGGGGGGCGTCCCCCGGCCGTTCTGGCATCAGAAGCTGATGGACCTGGTCATGGTCCTGCTGGCCGGCCTGTTCCTCAGCCTGTCCGTGGTGGGCTCCGCTGCGCTGGCCGCGCTGACGATCCCGCCGCTGGCGCAGGCCGTGGATCGGGCGGTAGGAACGGCCGGGCAGGTGGCGGCGATCCTGGGGCCGGTCGTCCTGTCCGCGGCCGCGTTCTTCATCGCCTACCGCTTCCTCCCAAACGTCCGGCTGCGGCGGCGCAGCCTGCTGTGGGGGATGCTGACCGGGATGGTGCTGTTCGAGCTGTTGAAGGGGACCTTCTTCTGGTACCTGCGCACGCTCGCGCGCTACCCCGTCGTCTACGGGCCGCTCGCCGGCCTCATCGTGTTCATGGTGTGGGTCTATCTCGTATCGGTGGTGGTGCTGCTCGGGGCCGAGATCATGGGTGTGATGGAGGCGCATGGATAGGCAGACGGTGATCGCCACGCTGGAGGAGGCCCTCGGCGGCCGGCGGCTCGTGGTCGTGAGCAACCGCGAGCCCTACGCGCACCGGCACGGCCCGGCCGGCGTCGTCGTGGAGCGCCCGTCCGGCGGTCTCGTTTCGGCTCTCGATCCCGTGATGCAGGCCGCGCGGGGAACATGGATCGCCTGGGGCGGCGGCGACGCGGACTTCGATGTGACCGACGCGGAGGGACGGATCCTCGTCCCGCCGGACCGGGGCGCCTACACGCTCCGCCGCATCGCCCTCACCCGCCCGGAGGTCGACGGGTACTACTACGGCTACGCGAATCAGGCCCTCTGGCCCCTCTGCCACATGGCCCTGGCGCACGCCCGCTTCCGGCGGCGGGCGTGGGAGATGTTCGCATCGGCGAACGCCCGTTTCGCCGATGCGGTTCTTGCCGAGGCGGATGAGGACAGTGTCGTATGGGTCCATGACTATCACCTTGCGCTCCTGCCGCGCATGGTACGCGTGCGCCGCCCGCAGCAATTTCTCATGCACTTCTGGCACATCCCCTGGCCGGCCTGGGACATCTTCCGGGCCTGCCCCCAGCGGGCCGAGCTGCTCGAAGGCCTGCTCGCCAACGACCTCATGGTGTTCCAGCACCC
>DASUAK010000048.1:0-4055 GCA_035763845.1 bacterium
TGGAGGGCGGTCCGCGCGAACCGGCGCGCGTCCGCCTCCCGGCCCAGATCCGCCCGGATGAAGCGCACGTCCCACCCGTCGCGACGCAGACGGCGCTCCCAGAAGCGTCCGGCCTCCGCCTGGACGTCGCAGAACGCTATCCGGGCTCCGAGGCGGGCGAAGGTGTGGACCAGACAGAGGCCGATGCCCTGAGCTCCGCCCGTCACCAGCACGACCTTCCCGCGAAAGCCATCCACCGCCGCCATGCGTCTCATCCTCCTCCGGTGCTCGCTGATGCTGTTCTCCCCGCCAACGCTCCGGCCCTCACCGGCAGGGATTCGGCCGGACCGCCCCGCATCCAGACAGCATGCGCGACATCCGCACCCTCGTTCTGATCGGCATGCTCGGCGGGGCTTCGTTCATCCTGATGGCCACCCTGCAGGTGCCCATCTTACCCGCGGCACCGTATCTGCGCTACGATCCCAGCGACGTCGTCGGTCTGATGGCCGCCATCATCCTGGGACCGGCCGCAGGCGTGGCGGTGGTCGGCCTGAAAGCCGTGCTGTACTTCATCTTCCGGGCACGCTCCGTCTTCGGTCCCGCGGCCAACTTCATCGCGGTGGCGGCGTTCGTCGGGGCGGCGGGATGGGCCTTCCGGCTGCGGCCGCGCTCCTCGACGCTGTGGATGCTGGCGGCGGTCGGCGTCGGCGTGCTGGCGCGGGTGGCCGCGGCCATCCCCGCGAACTTCGTCATCCTGAACCTGCAGTTCGGCATGCCGCCGGCGCAGGTGGCCGCGATGCTGCGCCCGGTGATCATCCCCTTCAACGTTCTGGCCGGCGCCCTCAACGGAGTGCTGGCGGTCGTCCTCCTCGCCGCCCTCTGGCGCCGGGGCCATCTCGCACCGGACGCGAGGGAACTGCCCCAGCACCACTGAGCGATGATGCGTTCATCGGCCGTGCCGGGTGGAGCGCCGCGCGTCGTGGTGGTGGGCGCGGGATTCGCCGGCCTTTGGGCCGCGCGCGCCCTGGCCGGCGGGCCCGTGGATCTCCTCCTCATCGACCGCCGGAACTACCACACGTTCCTGCCGCTCCTCTATCAGGTGGCGGCGTCGGAGGTGGAGCCCGAAGCGATCGCCTATCCCGTGCGCAGCATCCTCCGCTCCATCCGCAACAGCCGCTTCATGCTGGCCGACGTGGAACGGCTCGACCTGGACGGCCGTGTCCTCGTAACGTCGGCCGGGCCGGTGGCCTACGACGTCCTGATCCTTGCCCTGGGAAGCGTTTCCCACTATTTCAACCTGCCGGGGGCGGCCGACCATACGTTTCCTCTCAAGACGCTCGAGGAAGGCGTGGCGCTGCGGAACCACATCCTCTCGCGGTTCGAGCGCGCCTCGCACATGACCGATCAGGCCGCACGGCGCCGGGCCCTGACCTTCGCCATCATCGGCGGGGGGCCGACCGGCGTGGAGTTCGCCGGCGCGCTGGCCGAGCTCGTCTGGGGGCCGCTGGTCCGGGACTTCCCGGCGCTCGATCCCGCCGACGTCGGCGTCATCCTCATCGAGGCGATGGACGGTCTGCTCCCCGGCCTGCCGCCCCGCCTCAGCCGCTACGCGGCCCGGCGGCTCCGGCGGATGGGGGTCGACGTGCGCCTGCGCGCTGCCGTGACGCAGGTGGCGGAGGACGCGGTCGCGCTGCGGGACGGCGCGGTCCTCCCGACGGAAACGGTGGTCTGGACGGCCGGCGTCCGGGGCGTTCCCGCCGTGGAAGCCTGGGGGCTTCCGGCCGCGCGGGCCGGCCGTGTCGCCGTGCTGCCGACGCTGCAGCTTCCCGAGCACCCGGAGGTGTACGTCGCGGGGGACCTCGCATACGGCGAGGCGGATGGCCGGCCGCTTCCCCAGATCGCCCCCGTCGCGACCCAGCAGGGACAGGCCGCGGCGCGCAACGTCCTCCGGCAGATCCGGGGGAAGGAGCCCGTGCCCTTCCGGTATCGCGACCGCGGCACGATGGTGACGATCGGGCGCAACGCGGCCGTGGCGCAGGTCTGGGGTCTGCCGTTCACGGGGTTCCCGGCCTGGGTCGTGTGGCTCAGCGTCCATCTGATCAACCTCATCGGATTCCGCAACCGCCTGCTCGTGCTGGCGGGCTGGGCCTGGGACTACTTCTTCTATGAACGGGCCGTGCGCCTGATCTTCCCGGCCGGGATGACGGGCCCGCGGCAGGAGACCCGGCCGCCTTCCTGAAGGCATCGGCCGGGGGATGTGAGTGACAGGGAGGCGCGATCGATGAGTGCGATCAAGCACTGGAAGCTGACGGACGTTCCGGTCGAGGTGATCAACCCCAAGATGGCCCGGCGCGTCGTCTGGGGCGAGCGGCTGATGGCCAGCCTGATCGAGTTCAAGGAGGGCGCCGTGGTGCCCACCCATCAGCACGAGAACGAGCAGATGACCTACTGCGTCTCGGGTACGATGCGCTTCACCTTTCCGGACCGCGAGGTCATCCTGCGCGGCGGGGAGGTGCTGCTCATCCCGAGCAACGTCCCGCACGGCGCGGAGATGCTGGATGCGGTCGTGGAGATGGACTTCTTCAGCCCGCCCCGGCAGGATTGGATCGCCGGCACCGACGCGTACCTGCGGAGGTAGGCGCGGGGGCATCCCGTGACGGCCGAGCGCGAGGTCCTGATCGTCGAGGGCCGCGAGGTCGCGGTCTCGAACCCGCGCAAGGTCCTCTTTCCGAAGCCCAGGCACACCAAGCTCGACCTCGTTCGCTACTACCTGGCCGTCGCGGAGGGCGCGCTGCGCGGGGCGGGGGGCCGCCCGAACATGCTCGTCCGCTATCCGGACGGGATCGGCGCCGAGTTCTTCTATCAGAAGCGCGCCCCCAAGTCGCGGCCGCCCTGGATCGAGGTCGTCTCCCTCCGCTTCCCGTCCGGGCGCAGCGCGGACGAGGTGGTCCCCCGCGACGCCGCCGCGCTGGCCTGGATGGCCAACCTCGCCTGCCTCGAGCTGCATCCTCACCCGGTGCGTGCGGACGATCTCGACCACCCGGATGAGCTGCGGGTCGATCTCGATCCCGTCCCGGGCGTGCCCTGGCCGCAGGTGCGTGAGGTGGCCCGTGTGGTGGAGGCAACGCTGAAGGACTTCGGGCTCACGGGATGGCCCAAGACCAGCGGTTCCCGCGGGCTGCACGTGAACGTCCGCATCCTGCCGCGCTGGACGTTCGACCAGGTCCGCCGGGCAGCGCTCGCGCTGGCGCGGGAGGTCGAGCGTCGGGCGCCCACCATCGCGACGAGCAAATGGTGGAAGGAAGAACGGCACGGGGTCTTCGTCGACTACAACCAGAACGCCAAGGACCGCACCGTCGCGTCGGCGTACTCCGTGCGGCCGACCCCGGATGCCACCGTCTCAGCGCCGCTCAGCTGGGACGAGGTGGACGGGGTCGATCCCCGCGACTTCACCATGGCGACCATGCCGGCGCGCTTCGCCGCGGTGGGGGACCGTCACGCCGCGATCGATGAGGCGCCGGGCTCCCTGGACCGGCTGCTCGAGCTGTCGGTGCGGCACGAGCGGGAAGGGCTCGGCGACGCTCCCTGGCCGCCGCACTATCGCAAGCAGCGGGGCGAGCCGCCGCGGGTGCAGCCGTCGAAGCGGCGCCCGCCGTTGCGTGCGCAGCCGCCTAAACGGCGCACGCCCTCGCGCCCGCTGATCGAGATCGCCCGCGCCCGTCGGAAGGAAGACGCCCTCGCCGGCCTGGAGCGGTGGAAGGCCCGGCACCCCGAGGCCGCAGCGCACCTTCAGCCGGAGGATGTTCTGGTGGATGCGATGCGGGGGCGGTTCACGACATGGACGCGGATCCGCATCAACCTGCAGCACGTGCCGGAGGCGCTGCGCCCTCCTCAGGAGCCTCTAGATCCCGACGAGAAGATCTGGTCGAGCTCGTAGGGCGGGGTCACCTCGAGCTGGTCGTAGCGGCAGTCCTGCGGCCGTTTGTCCGGGCGCCAGCGCAGGAACGTCGTGCCGTGGCGGAAGCGGTCCCCCTGCAGATGGTCGTACTTCACCTCGCACACCCGCTCGACCCGGA
>DASUAK010000049.1:0-2530 GCA_035763845.1 bacterium
GGCCGGCGCGTCCTCCTCGGCCAGGTCGCCCAGCTCGTCCGCGGCGAGTCGCCCACGTCGATCGCCCGGCGCAGCCGGCAGCGCATCATCAGCATCTCCGGGGGGATCAGCGGCCGGGACTTCGGCAGCGTGATGAGCGACGTGCGGACCCGCCTGGCGGGGCTGTCGCTGCCCGAAGGCTTCTCCATCGCCCTCGGCCGCGAGTACGAGGAGCAGCAGCGGGCCTACCGGCAGCTGTCCCTGGGCTTCCTCGTGGCCACGCTGCTGGTCTTCGCGGTGATGGCCGTCCAGTTCGAGGCCCTGCTGGAGCCCCTCATGATCATGGGGGCCGTGCCGTTCGCGCTGGCCGGCGCGCTGCTCACCCTGTTCCTGACGGGGACCACCCTCAACATCCAGTCGCTGATCGGGCTGATCGTCCTGGCCGGCGTCATCGTGAACAACGCCATCCTCCTGATCGACTTCACGCTCCGCCGCCGCAGCGAAGGATTGAGCATCGAAGACGCCGCCGTGGACGGTGCCGCGACGCGCCTGCGGCCGGTCCTGATGACGACCGTGACGACGGTGATGGGGCTGCTGCCGACCGCGATCGGGATCGGCGAGGGCGCCGAGCTGCAGGTGCCGCTGGCCCGCGCGGTCGTGGGCGGACTGCTGCTGGGGACGATGGTCACGCTCGTTTTCATCCCCACGCTCTACGTGACGGTGGAGGGCTACCGGGCCCGCCGCGCGGTCCCGGTTCGCGAGGAGCGGGCGGGCCGTCCCGCGCCGGTCGCAGGCGGCGAAAACGGCCACTCCTGATCCTGCGGCAGTCTCCCGGACTCCGGGAAAGGGCACCTCATCTGGTACAGGCCATCCTGACCGGAGGTGCCTTCCGCCATGCGCACCGTGGTTCGGGCGCGCTGGATCCTGACGCTCGCCATCCTGCTCTTGCCGGCCCTGCCCCTGGCCGCCGCGCCGTCCGCCGTGATCAGAGCCGGCGTCGGCATCGGCCCGATCACCATCGGGATGCCGGTGGCCAAGGTCAGCCCGTCGCTGGGCCTCGAGGTGACGCCCAAGCTGTCGGGGAACCGCGTGTTGTACGACTACGTGAAGGTCGGTCTCACCGTCTGGGCCGCGGATAACCAGGTCGTCCGCGTCGCCACCCGGAACCCGTTCCACCGCACGCCGACCGGGGTGCGGCCCGGCCAGCCCTGGAGCGACGCGCTGCTCAGCATCTGCCGCGGGGCGGCGTACACCGCGGAAACCGCGCGGGGCTACGAGGTGACCTGTCCGTTCGTGGGGATCGGCTTCGAGGTGGCCGGCGAAAAGCTGGCCGCGATCGCCGTCTTCAGGGCATCGTCGCGTTAGCCGTCAGCGGCCGTACACCGCCACCCGCCAGATGAGCGTCTGCCGCACCGCGCGCCGTCGCAGCCCCGCGTTTCCGAGGATGCGCTCGATCTCCGCCGGGCTATGGACGTAGTTGCGGAACGGCGAGCGGCGGAGCCGCATCGCGAGGTTCAGGAGCGCGATGCCCAGCACGTTCCACCACGCCTGCCGCGGATAGACCGCGCCGTACAGCGACCGCGCGCGGGCCGCCGAGCGTCCCACGAGGGCCGGCATGTCATGGTAGCAGCAGATCACCCTGTCGAGGGTCACCACGTCGTGCTCCGGGAGCTCCCCGGCGAGAGCGACGAAGTCCCCGTGCACGTGCTTCGCGCGGTCCGCGTAGCCGCGGCGCGCCGCTTCCGAGCGCTGCACCTCGAGGTAGGCTGAGGCCGCGTCCACGCTCGTGATCCGCGAAGCGCCCGCGGCGGCCAGCTCGTGCTGGATGACGCCGATCCCGCCGCCCACGTCCAGGACGGACATCCCCGCCTCCGGCGCCTCGCGGCGCAGCAGATCGAGGAGCATCTTCGTCGTCCCGTGGGCCCCCCGCCGCAGGTAGCGCTTCAGCTCCCACCCTGCGATCCGCGAGCTGAACGCCTTCTCGATCCCCGCACACTGCCCGCAGCAGCACGGCATGGCGATGTATGCTTCGCGCGTATGACGCTGTTCCCTAGCGGAGGAGGAGACGCGACCGGCGAGAATCGTCGCGATACGCTCCATGTCGTGGAGGCCCTATGGATCTCACAGGACGCGATGCGGCCGGTGCCGCGACGCTGTTGCGCACTGCGCTCCGGGACGCGGGGGTGACCGTCCCGCAGGCCGTGCTGGAGGCGGCCGTGACGATCCTGGCCGAGGCGCTCGAGGATTGGGCCAGGCTTGATGCCGGCATCTCCGACGCGGACCTGGTCGCAACCGAACCGGAGGCATGATGCGGTCGAGTGACCTTCGGAACCTGACCCTGGCGGAACTCTCTCGGGCGCTGGCGTCCCGGGCCCTCTCACCCGTGGAGGTGACGGAAGGCTACCTCGAGCGGATCCACGAGCTCGACGGGAGCCTCCACAGCTTCATCACAGTCTTGCCGGAGAAAGCCCGTGCCGAGGCGCGCCGGGCCGAGGGAGAGATCCGGCAGGGGCAGTACCGGGGGCCGCTGCACGGTGTGCCCCTCGCGATC
>DASUAK010000050.1:0-3891 GCA_035763845.1 bacterium
CTACACCACGGTTCCTCCCGTTCCCGGATCCGTACCACGCCGGCATCATGTCGTCGGAAGAGTGACTGACTGCGTCTCGAGCGTCTCGCGGAGCTTCCGGTACTCATCGACGTTGATCTCGCCGCGAGCCAACCGTGCATCAAGGACCTCCTTGACCGACTGGGTCGATGGCGCGTGCATGCCGGCTCCAAACGACCGCCGGCCCAGCATCTGCAGCACCGCCAACCCGATCACCGCCAGGATCAGGATCTCGAAGCCCATCATCACTGTCCTCACCTCCCATGATTGAGTTGCCGTCGTACCTGAAGCGAGCCCAAATCTCACCAGCAGTGGTAACCGGCGATTGCCGCGCCCACGAGAGCCACGACAAACGCGGCTGCGAGCACGCCTCCCGCCAGGGAAGCGGTCCAGACCTTCGCGCGATCGACGGTGCTCATTGATCGTCCTCCTTTCTGCGGATGCCTGCTTCGTGCAGGTCGAGTATCGCTCCGCGGACCAGGCGGGCGAAGACGGCTGGCTGGAGACCTGGGGTCCGGCTAGCGAGAGTTCAGAAAGGTGAGGACAGCAAGTACGCGCCGGTGGTCATCGGCGGTGGCGGGAAGGTCGAGCTTGGCGAAGATGTTCTGCACGTGCTTCTCGACCGTATGCTCCGTCACGAAGAGGCGGTCGGCGATCGCCTTGTTCGAACGCCCTTCGGCCATGAGGCCCAGGACCTCCCGCTCCCGATCGGTCAGCTCTTCGACGGGATCCTCCCCTGTTCGCTTCCTCTTGACGAGCTGCCCGACGACAGAAGGATCGAGGACGGAGCCACCCTCGCCGACCCGGCGAACGGCTTCGGTAAGCTCGGTCAGATCGGACACCCTGTCCTTCAGCAGGTACCCGATGCCCTGGGTGCCATGACTGAGGAGCTCGATCGCGTAGCCCGCCCGGACGTGCTGCGACAGCACGAGCACGCCGAGCCTGGGATGGCGGGCGCGCAGCTCGCGCGCGGCGCGCAGCCCCTCGTCTGTGTGCGTGGGCGGCATGCGGATGTCGACGATGGCGACGTCGGGCCGGTGCGCATCGACCTGCGCCAGCAGCTCGGCGGCATCGCCCGCCTGACCGATCACATCGAAGCCCGCCTCGCGCAGCAGGCGAACGAGGCCCTCCCTCAAGATCACCGAGTCGTCGGCGACCACTACGCGCATGGGATCTCCGCCGTCAGCACGGTGCCCTGTCCGGGCGGACTCGTGACCGTCAGCAGGCCGCCGAGGGCTTCCACGCGATCGCGCAGCCCTCGCAACCCGGTGCCGGCTTTGGGCTCCGCACCTCCCCTGCCGTCGTCCCGGACCTGGACGAGCGCGCGTCCATCGACCTTCGCCACGCGGATGCTCACGGTGGCCGCCTGGGCATGCTTCGCGATGTTCGTCAGCGCTTCGGCGACAAAGTAGTAGGCGGCGGTTTCCACCCGCCCCGGCAGGCGCTCGGGAAGCGCGACGTCGAGGGCGACCGGCACCTGCGTCCGGTCGATGAGCTCCTGCAGCGCATCGATCAGTCCCCGCTCGGTGAGGACGGCCGGATGGATACCGCGGCTCAGCTCGCGCAGCTCCTGGAGGGCCTCCGACAGCCCGGCCCTCGCTTCGCTCAGGAGCGTCTGTGCGGCTCCGGGATCCGCGGGGAGCTTCGACTCCGTCAGCCCGAGCGTCATCGCTATCGAGACGAGCCGCTGCTGCGTCCCATCGTGCAGATCCCGCTCGATGCGCTGCCGCTCCGCCTGCGCGGCCTCCACGAGGCGGGCCCGCGAGGCGGCCAGCTCCTCCAGATGCGCCCGCAGCTCCGCCTGGAGCCGTTCATTCTCCAGCGCCAACGCTGCCGCGGCGGTGACCGACTCGATCAGCTGCGGGTCCTCATCCAGGGCGGCGTCGTGCATGAGCGCCGCGATCCTCCGGCCGTCTCGCTCCACCATGGACACGGAGCGGCCATCCCGCTCATCCGGCAGCCGGACGGGCTGGGCCCGAAAGTCGACGTACCGCCGGGCATCGGGCAGCCAGTAGGCGACGACGAGCGAAGGGTCCCGAAGCGCCCGCGCCAGGGCGGCGCGGAGCTCGCCCGGCGGCGGCGTCGTGCCGAGCTCGATGACGAGGTCGGCGACGGCGGAATGGGCCAGCCGGGTCCGCAGAAGTCCAAGCAAGAAGGCAAATGCGACCGAGGCGACGACGAGCTCCAGGAGAAGGTCCGGGGCACTGCCGTGTCTCAGCAGCCGGTGGATGAGCGACGTGTCGAGAGGACGCTGCGCGAGCAGCAGATCCATCACCCAGAGCACGAGAACCCCGAATACCGCCGTCCCCACCCAGAGAACAGGGGCGATCACAGAACGCAGGCGCGGACTCGCCGCCTGCCAGCGGCGGAGAAGGACGGCGAACGAGAAGACGGCGACGAGCGCACCGAGGATGTACTGTGCGAATTCGACGGCGTAGGCGGCACCCGGCATCCGGGCCAGCTCGATCATGACCTGACTCGGGCAGCCGACGCACATCTGAGGATTGTGGCCGCCGAGAACCAGCCATGCCACATTGAGGACCACCGCCGCCAGGACCGCCGCCGCAAACAGCCAGCGCCCCGACCTGTTCCCCAGGCGCCCGCCCGGGAAGGCCAGAAGGATCAAGGCGACGCCGGCGAGATACGCCGGTTCGAGGGCGTGGCCCAGCGTGAAGAGGAACAAATCCTGTGACCATTTCAGGGCGCCCACGAACCGGAGGAAGCCCGTTAGAACCATGACGGGACCGATGCGGTTCTCGGGTCGATGCCGCCATGCGATCAGGCCGCTGGCGACGAAGGACCACCCGACGGCGAGGACGAGCGCCACCTCGACCCAGGTGGCCTGGCGGGCGCTGTTGGTCAGCATGACCCAGGCAGTGACCACGCCGGCGGCCGCCGCCGCGGCGGCGAGGAGGATAAAGCGGAACGCCGGGCCGGCCCGGGCCGTCAGCTGTGCACCCCCTGTCACCCCATGCGCATCCTCCTAGAGACCGACCGCGCGTAGGATCGATCTGGCGATGATGGCGGTCGCGACGCCCGTGCTGATTCCGACGATCCTCGTTATCGTCCGTTCGTCGAAGGGCCACTCCTGAATGGCGAGCGCCCGCCTGACGAGCCCCTCGGCCGCATTGAGCCTCCCGGCACATTCCTGAAGCGTTGCCGGTGTCAGATGAGCGCGCAGGGGGTCGTACGTCTCGGCATAGAGCATCCCGGCGCGGGACACGTGCCCCTGCTTGGTCTTGACCATCTGGCGGTGCAGCCGCCAGACGGACAGGAAGAACGCGCCGACCCCGGCGCCGAAGAAGGCGAGGCCGATCGCCAGGTCGAGCCGGTCCTGGAGGCTGACAAGGAGAAACGGAACAGTCATTGCGCAGAAGATGAGGAAGGCGTGGAACACGGCGGTGCCGACCGGGCCGAGCCCCAGGCTCAGGTCCTCGGGAAACGATCCGAGGTTGATCTGCTTCCGCCCAAGGCGGTCGAGACCGAATAGGAAGGCGATGTACACCCAGAATAGCGTCATCATGGGCAAGATCCACAGGGCCTGATAGGGTGAGAAGAGGATCGTGGGAACCAGCCCCCGTCTGACCGCCGCCTCGGCAGATTCAGCGGCGGTGACCACCGCGGTGAGCACGAGCGGTCCGGCGGCGCTGGTCAGCGCCGCGAACAGAGGGGAGGCATCGTCTTCCCACGCGGGATCCAGCTGTGAGATCGTCGGTCTCAGCGCGCGGATATCAGCCATCAACCTCCGCGCCGCCCAAAATGAGATGATGATCATGTAGGACTGGACGAGATGACTCCGCAGCGGATCGGTCAGGAGAGCCCACGAGAGAGCAGGGCCTGTGTGCCCGGTGATTCGCATCACGTGCGTCAATA
>DASUAK010000051.1:0-8421 GCA_035763845.1 bacterium
ATCCCGACGCCCCTCCGCCGCCTGACGCGGGGGCAGCCGAAGGCGATCGTGCAGGCGGCCACCGTCGCCGAGGCGCTCGATCGCCTCGAGCAGCAATTCCCCGGGATGCGCGCCGAGCTGTGCGACGAGTCCGGCGAGGTGCGCGCCTTCATCAACGTCTTCGTGAACGGCGCCGAGATCCGTACCCTGAACGGAGCCCGCACGGCCCTGCGCGAGGCGGACGAGGTCTCGATCATCCCGGCCATGGCCGGTGGGGCGGAGGCGATCGCGGACAACGTCCTCGCCCTCATCGGCGACACGCCGCTGGTGCGGCTGCACCGTGTCGTCCGGGGGGTCCGCGCCGAGGTCGCGGCCAAGCTCGAGTTCCTCAATCCGGGCGGCTCGGTCAAGGACCGCATCGGCCCGGCGATGCTGGACGAGGCGGAGCGCAGCGGGCGCCTGCGGCCCGGGGGGACGATCGTCGAGGCCACTTCGGGCAACACCGGGGTGGGGCTGGCGATCGCCGCCGCGGTGCGCGGCTACAAGACGATCTTCGTCATGCCGGACAAGATGTCGGAGGAGAAGATCCGCCTGCTGCGCGCCTTCGGCGCGCGCGTGGTCCTCACCCCGACCGCGGTCGCGCCGGATGATCCGCGCAGCTACTATCGCGTCAGCCGCCGCATCGCGGAGGAAACCCCGAACAGCTACTACGCGAACCAGTACGCCAACCCGACGAACCCCCGGGCGCACTACGAGACCACGGGGCCGGAGATCTGGACCCAGACCGGCGGCCGCGTCGACCTGTTCATCGCCTCGATGGGCACCGGCGGCACGATCTCGGGAGCGGGGCGGTTCCTGAAGGAGCGCAACCCGAAGCTGCGCGTGATCGGGATCGATCCCGTGGGCTCGGTGTTCTTCGACTACTTCCGCACGGGGACGATGCCGGAGCCGCATACCTACAAGGTCGAGGGGATCGGCGAGGACTTCCTCCCCGAGACGATGGACTTCTCCGTCGTCGACGAGGTGATCCAGGTCACCGACCGCGAGTCCTTCGCCATGGCCCGGCGGCTGGTGCGCGAGGAAGGCATCTTCTGCGGGGGGAGCAGCGGCACCACCGTGGCCGGGGCGGTCAAGCACCTGCGGGCGCTGCCCGACGCGGGGGCCGGACTGCGCGCCGTGGTCATCCTGCCGGACTCCGGCTCGCGGTACCTCTCCAAGCTGTTCAGCGACGACTGGATGCGGGAGCACGGCTTTCTGGAGATGGAGCTGGGGACGGTGAGCGAGCTGCTCGGGCCGAAGCGGGGCGCGCTCGTGACCGCCTCGCGGCGGGACGCGATCAGCGACGTGATCGGCAAGATGAAGGAGCACGACGTCTCCCAGCTGCCCGTCCTGGAAAACGGAGCTCTGGTGGGCATGATCGCCGAGGTGGATCTCCTCAACGCCCTGCTCGAGGGTACCCACCGGTCCAGCGATCCCGTCGAGCGCATCGTGAACCCCGCGCCGCCGGTCGTCGACCCGCAGACCCCGGTGGACACGCTGGCCGGCGTCTTCCTCGAGGCGAACGCCGCGGTGGTCATCGACCAGGGCGCGGTGGTAGGCATCGTCACCAAGATCGACGTCATCGACCACCTGGCGAAGCGGGTGGGCCGCTGACCGTGGATCTCCGGACCGCCGGACGGGTGCTGCCGGACCTCCGCGTCGTGCCGCGCGGCCGGGTGAGCCTCCACGAAGATGCGGATCCCGTGCGCGTCGAGCGCCTCGCCGCCCGATTGCGAGCGGACGGCGTGCTGCGCAACCCGCCGATCGCGGCGGGAGTGGGGGAGGGCTTCGTCGTCCTCGACGGCGCGAACCGCCTGACCGCGCTGGGGCAGCTGGGGATGCCGTTCGCGCCCCTGCAGGTCGTGGACTACGACGATCCGGCGGTGCGCCTCGACGTCTGGCGGCACCTCATCGTCGACATCTCCCTGCCCGAGGCGCTGGAGCGCGCGGGCGTCCCGCTGGAGCGCGCTTCCCGCGGGGACGCGTCGCGGGCGCTCGCGGAGCGCCGGATCGCCTGTTACGTCATGACCCGCACGCAGACGCACGTCGTGCCGCTGCCCCCGGGCGGGCTGCTCGGCGCGGCGCTGGCCCGGGTCGTGGACGCCTACCGCGGGAGCGTCCGCATCTACCGCGTGCCGACCGACGACTTCGACGCCCTGGCCCGCGAGTACGGCGAAAGCTCCGCGGTCGTCGTCTTCCCGCGCCTGGAGAAGGCGGACATCTTAGCCATCGCCGGCTCTCCCGCGAAGCTCCCCACCGGCATCACGCGGCACCTCATCCCGGCCCGCGCGCTGCGGGTCAACGTGCCGCTCGACCTCCTGAGCGGCGGCGACCCGGCGCGGGCGCACGAGCGGCTCCAGGACCTCATCCGCCGGCGCCTGCTGGATGGGAGCGTGCGCTACTATCCGGAAGGCGCCGTCCTCTTCGATGAGTGACTCGTCGATGAGTGAGCCGGCCACGCGGGCGGGGAGCGCGCGGGGGCTCCTCGAGCAGATCGGCGGCACCCCGCTCTTCAGGCTGGCCCGCGTCACCGCGGAGCTGCCCCGGGCCGTCGAGGTCTACGTCAAAGCGGAGTGGTTCAATCCCGGCGGATCGGTGAAGGACCGGCCGGTCCGGGCGATCATCGAGGACGCCGAGCGCGACGGCCGCCTGGTCCCCGGACGCACCATCCTCGATTCCTCCTCGGGGAACGCCGGCATCGCCTACGCCATGATCGGCGCAGCGAAGGGCTACCGCGTGCATCTGGTCATCCCGGAGAACGTCAGCGAGGAGCGCAAGAGCATCCTGCGCGCCTTCGGGGCGGAGGTGCAGTACTCCGATCCGCTGGAAGGCAGCGACGGGGCGATCGTGGTTGCCCGCGCGCTGGCCGCCCGCCATCCCGAGACGTACTTCTTCGCCGACCAGTACAACAACCCGAGCAACGTGCGGGCGCACTACGAGACGACGGGGCCGGAGCTGCTCGAGCAGACCGAGGGCCGCATCACGCACCTGGTGGCCGGGCTCGGCACGAGCGGCACGATCGTCGGCGCGGGGCGGTTCCTGCGGGAGCGGCGGAGCGGGATCGAGGTCGTCGCCGTGGAGCCGGACAGCGCTCTGCACGGCATCGAGGGCCTCAAGCACATGCCCACGGCGATCGTCCCCGGCATCTACGACCCCTCCGTCCACGACCACAAGGTGTCGGTGCGGACCGAAGCCGCTTACGGCATGGCGGGCCGCCTGGCGCGGGAAGAAGGCCTGCTCGTGGGGCAGTCCACGGGGGCGGCGGTGGTGGGCGCGATCGCGGTCGCGCACACCCTGCGCGAAGGGACGGTCGTGGCGGTCGGGCCCGACGGCGGCGACCGCTACCTCTCCACGACGATGTGGGAGGCGCCCGCGGGCGATCCGATGGACGGCTTCGTTTCGGTGGAGAGCCGTCTGGGAGCGGTTTCCTTCCGCCGCCGGTTCTGCTATATAAGGAGGGTAGAGGCCCTGACGATCGGGCGGCAGCACCTGGCCGCGATGCTGGCCCAGGCCAGATCTGAGGCGCCCAACGAGTGCTGCGGCCTCCTGCTGGGTCGCGGGGGCCGCACGGAGCGGGTCGTCCCGGGCACGAACGTCGACCGCAGCCCGGTGACCTACAACATGGACCCGCAGGAGCTCTACCAGGCCCACCGCCTCATGGAGGCCGAAGGGCTGGATCTGGCGGCGATCTATCACTCGCACCCGCGGACGCGGGCGTTCCCGTCCAGCACCGACGTCGCGAAGGCCACGTACCCGGACGCGGCCTATGTGATCATCTCGCTGCAGGACGCCGCCCACGCGGAGGTCCGGGCCTTCCGGATCCTCGAGGGGCAGGTCAGCGAAGGGATCGTGATCCTGGGATGAAAGTCAGCACGCGAGCGGAGTACGGCCTGCGCGCCTTGATCGACCTTGCCCACCATTTCGGGGAGGGTCCGGTGCAGATCCGGGACATCGCCGAGCGGCAGGGGCTGCCCGAGCCCTACCTCAACCAGCTGATGAGCACGCTGCGGCGGGCCGGGCTGGTCAGCAGCAAGCGCGGTCCGGCCGGGGGTCACATCCTGGCCCGGCGGCCGGAGGAGATCAATCTGCGCCAGGCGTTCGACGTGCTGGAGGGCTCCAGCGCGCCGTGGTGGTGCGTGGAGACCGAGGAGCCCGACTGCGTCTACGCCGCGGGCTGCAGCCTGCGCCCGCTGTGGCACGCGATCAACGGCGCGGTGGCGCAGGTGTTGAGCGGGATGTCGCTGGCCGACATCACCGTGAAGACGCGCCAGCCGGTGTCGTTGCGCGCCCCGTGAGAGGGGCGGCTCGCCCGGGAATGCATTCCGGGTCCCCGGGCGTTCCACCGGGCAACCGAGATGGGAGCCGGCGTCTTGACCCAGCAGCGTGAGCATACCGCCGAAGACCGCGAGCGGTTCGAGGCGATGGTCAGCGACCACCTGGACGGCCTCTTTGGCGCCAGCCTGCGGCTGACCCGCAACCGCACGCGCGCCGAGGATCTGCTGCAGGAGACGTTCCTACGCGCCTGGCGCTCCTTCCACACCTTCCGGCCGGGGACGAACGTCCGCGCCTGGCTGTACCGCATCCTGATGAACGCCTACATCGACGGCTACCGCAAGAGCGAGCGCGAGCCGGAGGTCGTCGACCAGGAGGACGTGGACGAGTTCTACCTGTACTCCAAGGTCCACGAGAGCGACGATTACCGCCGGGCCGGGAATCCTGAGGAAGTGCTGCTCAGCCGCCTGATGGACGCCGACGTCAAGGGCGCGCTGGAGGGGCTGCCGGAGAGCTTCCGCAACGTCGTCATCCTGGCCGACATCGAAGACTTCTCCTACAAGGAGATCGCCGAGATCCTCGGCATCCCCATCGGCACGGTGATGTCGCGCCTGCACCGCGGCCGCCGCCAGCTGCAGGTCAAACTCTGGGAGTACGCGCGCCGGGCGCACTACGTCGCCGCCGACGCGAAGCCCAAGGCCGCCGGGGCGGGGGGCGCGTGATGTCCGAGATCGACTGCGAGCAGGTCCTCGAGCGCGTCTGGAGCTACCTGGACGGCGAGATCTCGGAGGAAGCCTACCTCGATATCCAGGCCCACGTTGCGGAGTGCGAGGGCTGCGGCTCCAAGTACGACTTCCAGCGCCGCCTGTTCGAGCTGATCGAGCGCAAGTGCAAGGAAGGCCCCATGCCCTCGGAGCTGAAGCACCGGCTGTTCCGGCTGCTCGACTCCGAGGCCCGCCCCGGATAGCCCCCTGCGGTAGCTAGCCCAACGCCGCTATTGCACTTTCGCCGGCGCCGGCTATCATCGGCATCAAGCGGAGGGCCGAGGAGGCTGCTCCGTGCCCGCCGTCCGCCTGCTGATCGTCGATGACCACCGCCTGATCGCCGACGCCCTCGCCGCCCTGCTGCGCCGCGATCCCGACATCGAGATCGCCGGCATCGCCGGGACCGCGGGAGAGGCCCTGACCCTCGCCAAACGGATCCGGCCCTCGCTCATCCTGATGGACATCGGCCTGCCGGGGATGGACGGCGTCGAGGCCACCTGGACGCTGCGGCGTATGATGCCGGACGTCCGCGTGCTCATCCTGACGATGTTCGATCAGGAACCCTACGTCCTGGAAGCCCTCCGGGCCGGGGCGGTGGGGTATCTGCTCAAGACCGCCCCGGCGCAGCAGCTCCACGACGCGGTGCGGGCGGCCGCGGCCGGCCACCGCGTGATCGATCCCCGAATCGCCCCCGCCGCGGTGCAGCGGGCGGCGCTTCCCCGGCTGGCCAAGCGGGGTCCGTATCCACTCTCGCGCCGCGAAACGGAGGTGGTCCAGCGGGTGGCCGGGGGGCGCGCGGTGGCCGACATCGCCGCCGAGCTGCACCTCAGCCCCCATACCGTCCGCAACCACCTGAAGTCCGCCTACCGCAAGCTCGGCGTCCACAGCCAGGCGGAGGCCGCCGTGCACGCCCTGCGGCGCGGCATCGCCTTCGCGTGAGAGCCGTCACACGACCCCGTCCCGCGCCGGGGCTCCCGGTGCTGCCTCTGCCGCTGGAGGGGGAGATCCGCCTGGTCCGCCTGCGAGACGTCCTCTACTGCTGCGCCGAGGACGGACGGACCCGCGTCATCACCGCCCAGGGCGAGCACTGGTGCCGCCTGCCGCTGCGCGAGCTGGCCCGGCGGCTGGAGCCCGCCCGCTTCTTCCGCGCCCACCGCGCCTACCTGGTCAACCTCGAGCACGTCCGGAGCATCATCCCGTGGAGCCGCAACGCGTACAGCCTGGCCCTGGAAGGGCGGGCCGAGGTCCCGCTCAGCCGGCACCGGGTAAAAGCCCTGCGCGGCCTGCTGCGCTGGTAGGCCGAACTCGACCTGACGCAGCTGCGTAGGTCATAAGGGAAACCAACGGTTGTGAAGGAGGCTTTTCAATGACACGGTGCGGTAACCGACCGGTCTTCGCGCTGACCCTCGCCGCGCTGCTTCTGGCAGCCACGGCGGCTTCCGCGCAGATCATCAACGATCCAACCGGGCAGCCCGCGATCCAGCTGCGGGCGCAGCCCTCGTACTACGTCTGGGTCGACGCCTCGGGCTGGCACGTCCGGTGGACGGCGATCGTGCCCGCGATCTTCAGCGGGACGATCACCTCCGACGGCGAGATCCGCGATCTGCAGCGCGCGGGCGGGGGCGGAGCCTCCTGGCTCACCCGCCTCGACAACCAGCGCGTCGCCTTCGGGACGCCGGGCGGCTTCGGCGCCACCCAGGGCTTTGACTTCCGCGCCACGGGATCGAACGTGACGCTGGCCCTGCTGGTCAACGGGCGGGCGGCGTCCAGCTCGCAGGTCTTCGTGGGGCGGCTGTCGCAGAACCCGCCGGGGGTACCCTTCGCCCTCCGGGCCAACGCCTGGCTGGCGCTCCAGGGTGCGCGGGAGCCGGAGCTGAGCGAGATCGAACGGCCGGTCGACCGCTGACCAACGTATCAGCGGCCCAGCGCCGCCAGCATCTCCTCGATCCGCGTGAACTTGACCCGGGGCCGGCCGGCCGCGCGGCCCCGCGCCACCTCGATCTCGTTCAGCCGGCGCCAGTCGTCGTAGGAGACGGCGTGGGGCTGCCGCTGCCGGATCAGCGCCTCCGCGTCCGCGGCCTGGGGCTGGCCGGGGGAGAGGAGTCGCTCCTCGGCGAAGTCCGCGCGCATGTTGGCGACCGTCTCGGCGGCGTCCGGCTTGTTCGTGCCGATCACCCCCGTCGCCCCACGCTTGATCCATCCCGCGGTGTAGAGGCCGGCCAGCGGGTCCTTCGTCTCTGGATCGAGGATGCGGCCCTTCTCGTTGAGGATGACCCCCCACTTCTCGTTGAAGGGGATGCCGGGCAGCGGGACACCCCGGTAGCCGACCGAGCGGAACACCATCCCCGTGGGAAGCTCTTCGGTCTGGCCGGTGGCCTTGGCCACCACGGTGCCGGCGGAGGTGCTCTCCAGCCGGTTGCGCACCAGCCGCATCGTCTGCACCCGCCCGTCCTGCCCGAGCAGCTCTGTGGGTGAGACCAGGAAGCGGAGGATGAGCCGGCGGGGCTTGCCCTGGGGGGGCCGCCCGGCCACGCTCTGCAGGATCTCCACCTTCTTCATCGTGGTGTGGTCGCGCGTGCGCTCCACGACCCCGCGGCTCGCCTCGTCCAGCTGAACTTCCTCGGGCAGCGCGGTGGCGTCGGCGTGGGGGAGCTCGGTCAATTCCTGGATCTCGGGGTTGGTGAAGGCGGCCTGCGCGGGACCGCGCCGGCCGAGCATGTGCACCTCCTTCACCCGGCTGTCCCGCAGCGCGTCGAGCGCGTAGTCCGCGATATCGGTGCGGGCCAGCTCGTCGGCCGAGCGCAGGAGGATCCGCGCGACATCCACGGCGACGTTCCCGATGCCCACGACCGCGGCCGCCTCCTGCTGCAGGTCGAAGCGGTACCCGGTGAAGTCAGGATGGCCGTTGTACCAGGCCACGAACTCCGTGGCGGGGTAGCTGCCGGCGAGATCCTCTCCCGGGATCCCGAGCTGCCGGTCGGTCTGCGCGCCGGTGCAGAAGACGATCTGGTGGTAGTGGCTCCGCAGGTCTTCCAGCGTGAGATGCGTCCCGTAGCCGACGTTCCCGAAGAAGCGGAACCGGGGATGCGCGGCGGTGCGGTCGTAGACCGCGGTCACGGACTTGATCTTCTGGTGGTCCGGCGCGACCCCGTAGCGGACCAGGCCGTAGGGGGTCGGCAGGCGGTCGAAGAGGTCCACCTCGGTGACGAGCTCCCGGCGGGTGAGCAGCTGCTCGGTGGCGTAGAAGCCCGTGGGCCCGGCCCCGATGACCGCGACGCGCAGCGGCTGCGCCTCCGAGCCCGGCCCGCTCATGGATGCTCGGCGGCGACCCGGCTCTCGAGGATGTCGATCTCCCCCTCGTACTGAT